>NZ_BASL01000644.1:0-1676 GCF_000648255.1 Candidatus Protochlamydia sp. R18
TTTTCCTAGTTCCTGCATTAAATCTCGATTTTGCTGAATTATTCTCTTTATTTCCTCTAGATCCTTTTGTAAGCCGGTTTTTTTTATCACATTTTTATAAGCTTCATAAAGTTCAGCCTTGCCATATGATAATTTTCCAGCTAAATCTAGCTTTTCTTTAGGTTCAAGATTTAGGAAAGATGAATTTTCAGGTAGATTCTCTTCTAGTGAGAACAACAACCACTTTTCTTCTGGAGTCAAATCCTTTTCTTTCAATTCTTGCTCAATTTTTTTTGTTCCCTCTCTTTTTCTGTTATATTAATTCTTAGTTCCTCGATTTGTTTTTGATGTTGAAAAAAAGGAGCTTGCCGATACTGTTGATAGCGATTTTCAAATATTTCATCCATCCATCCTGTTAACTCTGTTCTAAATTCATTGAACGTGTCTTGCATTGTTTTAATTCTTGCTTGTTCTATTTTAAAATCCACAATCGCTATATGGGAAGGAGAATGATTAAGATTTGCTAATGCATCGAGAATGTGCATGAGTTCATTAACGGTGCTTTGCACCTCTTTTAAATTTTCTAACTTTTTGTACAAGGAAGTGTGACTCGCACTAGTTTGTGCAATCTCTAACCCGGTAAAAAGTTTGCCCAGCTTCTCCAATTCTCTTTCTAAAGCGGAAACTAAAACAATTTTTTCTTGGATAACCGTTAGGCCTTCATTCAGGTTTGCAATCATGAGCTCGCCTACTTGTTGAGTGCCTTCCAAAGGGCTAATCTCTTTTTTGGCAATCGCATTAAGGATTTGCATAGCACCGGAGCGCACTTTTTTTTCAATTAAATCGTCCACTTTATTTAAGGCAGAAGGAGCTATTAAAGTATGATGGTTTAAAAAATAAAAGTTCGTGTTTGCCCATAAAGAGGGATTCACCCACTTTTCAAACACTTCATCCACATTTACATCCACTCTCTCTAATCGTTTATTTTTTAGTAATTCATTAATAACAGTTCTAGGAATCCCCTTTGTTTGCAGTTTGCCTATCGTTTCTTCCGGTAGCCTTTTTCTATCTTGTATGTATTGGAATAAACCATCTTTTAATTCTGTTGCTAGGGTTTGAACCTCTATAGAAAGAGGAAATGTCTCTTTCCATAAGTTTTCAATTCCATCAAATGCACGAATTTTATTGTCTAAAATGGCTTTAATGGTTTTTTGAAGCCCTTCTTTAGAGACATTTAGCTCAAGGAGCCTTTCTTTAAAAGGAAGAGGAATTTCTCTTTGGTTTTCACGCAATGCGCGTACTGCTTTCACTAAAGACTCTTTAAGCGTATAAAGATAGGTATCATTCACTTCGGCAAATAAAGAGTGATGACAAGCTTCTGTGCCTGTTTGTTCTGAGCCAATATAAAATTGTTTTTTGGCTGGTAGCCAATCAATTTGACATTCCAACCCAGAGTAAGCTATGCCCATGTGAAGAAAAAGAAGCAGCCGCGCTTGCGCATGCATGTCAATTAATTTTGCAGGGGGATTTCCATTTTTATCTCCCCGATTGTTATAGGCATCCATTTCAGCAATGAATTGACCAAGCTTCAAAGAAAGGGGTTTATCAATTTGGAAAAAGGGTTCTACAGCTTTTGCAATAAATTCTTTTGCATTGATATAAATTTCTCTATTGCTCTCTAAACCAAAGGAAGAACG
>NZ_BASL01000643.1:0-3565 GCF_000648255.1 Candidatus Protochlamydia sp. R18
CTTAAACCCAAAGAACCAACCGATGGTTGTTTTTCCCCCACTTAGCGTGGCTCTTTAAAAACACGATGGGAAGAGGCACGTTTGACGCGGGCAAACCGTTAAGACTGTAGAGTCTATCAATAAAATCTCTTCACAGATATCTTGATGTTCTTAGATCAAGCAAAATATAGGAAAAAATGCTTCAGAGGTGAGTTGAACAAACCTTGAGTACCCAACAAGGATAATGTAGACTATTTCTCTATTGGTTTTTTATGAGAATAAACAGCAGAAAAAGATATAGAAAAGCGTCTTGGGAATAAATATATTAAATTTGTGTTTGTAAATAAAAATCTTGAAGAAAATATTAAAATTTCTAAAAATTCAGGTTCTTCGGAGATTTGCGTAGTAAATAAATTTTTGAAGGCTGAGAATAATTAAAAAAATTAGCATTTGTCACACCTTATTGTTTACTACGCAATTAGGAGAGCGATCAAATACTAAAGAACAATCATGTAACCAAACTGATTAAATTAGAAAGGGTAAAATTTACAGACATTGATATTCAAGAAGATAGAGTTCATCTTTTTGTAAGAACCTGCACGACTTGCAATTATGCCCAACATGTCTTAAGCCAACTTTCAAGTTAGTTGATGTTACTCCAAAAATTTATAGAGGCTTGGATTTGATTGAACGGGATTGTTTATGTACTTTCAAGGAACCTCTATCGTTTGCTGCACCATATCGGCATTATACAAATCGATTTGAGCATGAAATTTACGAATGCTGCCGAGAAACAACGGCTACTTATGCAGCCAAAAAATTTGGAATTAATGATAAAACTGCTACGGAAATTTATCAAACTGTAGCAAAGCGAAAACAAGAACTAAAGCCCCTCTTTCTCACAGAAGTGATCAGCATTGATGAAATTGTTATGCATAAAGAACATAAAGACTTTGTTGTTGCGGTTAGTGATCTAACAAACAAAAGAGTCATTGATGTTCTCAGTGATCGGAAAAAAAAGCTTTAGAAGCATACTTGGATGGTTAGAATAGCTAATTTAAAAACAAAATCAAATCAATTGCAATTTGAAAAGAGTAAAACAAAGCGTGTGGCGGTTAATCAATTCAATCCAAAAGGAAAATCAGTATGAATGAGGTGACTCGTTATAATATAAGGATGCACGATAATGGCTATTGCAGCCAAATACGAACATCTGTCCCTCCTATTCGAATAATAGAACAAGGAGTGGAAGCCATTGAGAAGATTTTAGCAAAAGAGCTCCTTTGTCGACACGATGTGGAAGAGATTAACCAAATTTATCAGTCTGTAGATCTCTTAGAGAGGCAAATTGAAGAGATACCTGCGCGGAATAGCCACCATGCCCTCCAAAAAATTATAGAAAAAGTTAAAAAGATTGTTTCTAATCAAGCAGTTAGCGCGCAGGATTTGATTTCACTCTACCATTTACAACACTTTTCAGATTCAGAGTTGCAAATCGAGCAGGAGTTTAAAAGCGTACAGCGTAACTTTAGTTCCGGTTACTTTCAAGCTATTGCCGAGGAGCTTCCCTATTGCTTTTCCACAGATCAATTCGATGAAGATGTGAAATGTTTGATAGGGCCTAACCGTACTGAAAAAGTGAATAAAATCTTGCAATGCAAGAAAAAAAAACTTCAAGATTACGAACAGCTAAAGAAAGTTATCGCACAAAGAAAATCTGATTTAGAAGAGCTCAGAAAATACGATCCTTTGTCATATCCAGCTTATTTGGATGAACTACTCGACAACGGCTACATTCACCTCTACGATCATCTCCTTCAAATGAGAGCTCTTCCCAGTCGCAACGAACGGCGATCTGAAATTGAAAAAATCCCCTTTTCTCTCTTATCTCATATCGTCTTGGAAACTCGAGAAGCAATCATTCAAAAAGTCGTAAACTCTATCCCTGCGGATCGCTCTCGTATTTTATTCCTATTAGGCCCCTCAGGAGCCGGCAAGTCGACCACGTTATGTTTCCTAAGAGGAGATCAGATGATATTAAAAGACTTCCACTACGAATCACAAAGTGATCGGCAACAGATTATTGGACTTTCTGGAGCAACTTCATGTACATTTCTCCCGACCATTGAAATCGTCCAAGATTGGGCCATCATTGATTTTCCCGGTTTTGACGATACTAATGGATCTCTCATCTCTTTGGGGATGGAGTGTGCTCTAAAAGCGCTGATCGCAAAATACACTCCCCAAATATTGATTCTCGAGTCGATCACAAATAATGAAGGCAGGTTTGCAGCCGCAGCTCAACTAGGGTCTCGTCTGAGTCATTTACTCAAGAATAAGAACGACTGTCTATTAGGAATCACAAAATACTCCAAAGATCCTGATTTTAGACAAATTCAAGCAATAGAGGAGCAACAGAAGAAAGAACTATTAGAACGCACTCCAGAAGAGATTGCACTTCGTGCATCCATCGAGACACTTGCCGCTCTAGATATGCCGGCATTACAACCTAAGATAGAGAAAATGCAGCAACAACTTGCTAAGATGCAGGAAGAGAAAGAGCAAACACAACAGATACCATTGCCTGAAACGGGCCCCAAAGCAGAAAGTCGCAAGAGGCTCCAAGAAAGAGAAGAGGAACTATTAAGGCAAATTGGCTTAAAAGAGATCATCCGATTTGATAATCTAGAAGATACGAGTCATTTATCCTCATGCGTTGCAACTTTTTCTGAGAACTTTGAAAGGGGACCGATCTGTGTGAGTTCTTCGCAACCTTTAGATCCTGATGATGAAAGACTATTAGAAAATCGGTTTAAGAACAGTCTGAAGCTAGAGATGAAAAATCTTAAAGATTACGACATAAAGTTTGAAAACCTTCAAGTTTTTGTACAAAGTGTGCTAGAGTCTAGCTTAATTAATACCATCTTTTCCCAGTCGAATCCGGAAATCGGACAGTTTTTACATTTGCCAGAAATCGATCCTCGTCTTGTTCGCAACTATGACAAGGAAATTGTAGGTCGTTGTATCAAAGAGTACATCCGCTCCATCCTTAGTACCCTTAATATCTCTTTTATCGACACAGTATTAAAAGAGTTAAAAGGCAAGGTCTCTAAAAAAACAATTGCTATACTCAAAAAAAAAGTAAATCGGCTTCGAGATTATGTGTTGGGCTTATTGGGATCCTTTCCCGAAGATCAAAAAAAAGCGAAAGAAAGATGGGTTATTCTCCAGGAAAGTTATCAATCAGCGAAAGATTCAGTATTAGAAAAATTTAAATTACCACCTTGGGCGACAGTGCTTCTTTGTATTCCAAGCGGGATACCGTACGGTATTTACGCATTAATAAGATGGAATGAACTGAAAAAAGAAGAGCAGAAAAAGATCGAAGAAACGATTGATCTTTGCTCTGATGATTTAGATCGAATATACAATGCACTAGTGAAACTAAAAGATCTAGAAAACATCATTGAAAAACAAGAGATCATTGATGAGGTATTTTATTCTGGGGAGAGTTTTTTCGAGTCGGAAGATGCTTTCATAGCATCTATACAAAATAAGATTCAAAAAATTAGAGCAAACTACGGCA
>NZ_BASL01000642.1:0-1544 GCF_000648255.1 Candidatus Protochlamydia sp. R18
TTATTTATTTTAACACGAACCTCTATTTCTTCTTGGATGATTTTTAAGGGGCAAGGTCAAATTTGTTCTATAACATTAAACCTCAAGCAAAAAACCCTTTTACGATTTCTATAGTGTTGAGCTATGATTTTGAGTGTTCAAACATCCACATAATATTCTCATACGCAGAACGTTCGCTCAATTGACACTACTTTTTTTTTACCTTCTTTTAACGACGGATTATTTGTTGATTTTGTATGTAATGAGCCAAGCCAGCGTCTGTAATGCTTTTACATTTTTGTAGATTTAAATCCTGTAAATTTACTAGGGAAACTAAATGTGCCAATCCAGTATCAGTGAGATTTACACATTCACTTAAATTCAAATGCTGTAAAGTCACTAAGGAGGTCAAATTTGCTAATCCAACATCAGTGATTTTCTTACATTCCTTTAGATTTAAATACTTTAAACCTGCGAAGGAGGTTAAATATGCCAACCCCTTATCAGTGAGATTTTCACACCGACTTAAATCTAAGTACTCCAAGTCTACTAAGGGGGTCAAATGTGCCAATCCAGTGTCAGTGATTTTTTTACACTCTCTTAGATCTAAATACTGCAAGCCTATTAAAGAGGTTAAATGTGCTAATCCAGCGTCAGTGATTTTTTTACACTCACTTAGATCTAAATGTTGTAAACCTAGACCTACTAAAGAGGTCAAATATGCCAGTCCCTTATCAGTCAGATTTATACACGAACTTAGATCTAAATACTGTAAATTCATTAAAGGAGTCAAATCTTCTAATCCATCGTGACAGAGACCAAAACAATCACTTAGATTTAAATGCTGTAAATTCACTAAAGATGATAAATGAATTAATTCAAAACTAGAAAGGCGATAGCAGCAGCTTAAGTCTAGATGCTCCAAATTCACTAAAGATGTCAAGTGCGCTAATCCATAGCCATAGATCCTACGGCAGTCATTCAAACTTAAATGCCGTAAAGCGCTTAAGTGTGCCAGATGTTCTAATCCCTCATCAGTGATGTTACTGCCCTTTAAACTCAAATACTGTAAAGCAACTAGGGGTGTCAAATAGGCCAATCCCTCATCCGTGAGATTTTCACACCAACTTAAGTCTAAATGCTTTAAAGCCGTTAAGGATGTTAAATGTGCTAATCCAGCATCCGTGAGATTTTCACGCCAACTTAGATCTAAATGCTTTAAAGCTGTTAAGGACGACAAATGTGCTAACCCATCGTCAGTGAGATTCTGGCAATAACCTAAATCCAAACCTAAATCCAAATGCTCTAAAGTCGTCAAGGGGGTCAAATGCGCTAATCCAGCATCGGTGAGATTTTCACACAGTTTTAGAGATAAATATTGCAAAGCGACTAAGGAAGATAAATGCACTAGTCCATCGTCAGTGAGATTTTCACACCAACTTAGATCTAAATGCTTTAAAGCCGTTAAGGGTGTTAAATGTGCTAATCCAGCATCCGTGAGATTTCTACAATCACTCAAACCTAAGTGTCGCAAAGCGACTAAAGGTGTCAAATGGGCTAATCCA
>NZ_BASL01000641.1:0-1213 GCF_000648255.1 Candidatus Protochlamydia sp. R18
GGCGCTAGAATTCCTGCTTTTTTATTAAGGTTTTTTTACCTAACAATTTCTAAATTGAGTGAAGTGGCTAAAGTTTTAAAACGATCTAATCCATCATCTGTGAGATTCCAGCATTGGCTTAGATCTAGATACCGTAAAGCCGTTAAAGGTACCAAATGGGTCAAGCCTGCATCTGTGAGATTCTGACAGCAGCTTAGATTGAGATGCTTTAAAGCCGTTAAAGGTTTTAAATGGGCTAATCCAGCATCAGTGAGATCCTCACAGTAGCTTAGATTGAGTTGCTGTAAAGCTATTAAGGGTTTTAAATGGTCCAAGCCTGCATCCGTGAGATTCCAGTATTGGTTTAGATTTAGATACTGCAAAGCCGTTAAAGGTTTCAAATGGGCTAATCCATCATCAGTGAGAGAATCACAATCGCTTAAATCTAAATGCTGCAAAGCCGTTAAGGGTTTCAAATGGGCTAATCCATCATCAGTGAGATTCTCACAGTAGCTTAGATTGAGATGCTGTAAAGCCGTTAAGGGTGTCAAATGGGCCAAGCCTGCATCAGTGAGATTTATACAGTAGCTTAGACTGAGATGCTGTAAAGCTGTTAAGGGTGTTAAATGCGCTAATCCATCATCAGTGAGAGAATTACAATCGCTTAAATCTAAATGCTGTAAAGCCGTTAAGGGTGTCAAATGGGCTAATCCATCATCCGTGAGATTGCTGCACGGGCTTAGATTGAGATGCTGTAAAGCCGTTAAGGGTGTCAAATGGGCTAATCCATCATCCGTGAGATTGCTGCACGATCTTAGATTGAGATGCTGTAAAGCCGTTAAAGGTGTCAAATGGGCTAATCCACCATCCGTGAGATTGCTGCACGATCTTAGATCTAGATGCTGTAAAGCCGTTAAGGGCGTCAAATGGGCTAATCCATCATCCGTGAGATTGCTGCACGAGCTTAGATTGAGATGCCGTAAAGCCGTTAAGGGTGTCAAATGGGCTATTCCAGCGTCCGTAATAGCTAGACATGCCTCTAAATGAAGCACTTTTAGATTTTCACAATCTTTTAATGCTAAGAGATGGGCATCTGTTAAATAAGCCTGATTTGAAAAAYCAAGAGTTTTTATCTCATCTGAAAAATGATTTATGATTCTTTCAAACTCCGCCAATTGAGAGGTCTGGTTTAAGAATGTGCCTACAACGGTCAATTCTAAATAGTTTTTCAAAG
>NZ_BASL01000640.1:0-13900 GCF_000648255.1 Candidatus Protochlamydia sp. R18
AGAGTCTGGGAAAGGTTGCTTGAGGTGCTGATTGACGATCCAGATTATGAATGGCTTGTGATAGATGCTTCACATTGTCAAGTGCATCCTCATGCAGCGGGAGCTAAAAGAGGTGATCAGAGCATGAGTCGTACAAAAGGGGGCTCAATACAAAATTACAGAAGGCACAACAGCAGATTGTACTCAAGCAAGYAATTTGATCGCTGGTCTTACAGCTGAGCGGTTACTGGCAGACAAAGGATATGATAGCAACGCAATCGTTGAGCAAGCTATAAGTCAGGGAATGCAAGTGGTGATTCCTACACGAAAGAATCGCATAACTGGTCGAGAATACGATAAAGATCTCTATAAGTTAAGGCATTTGGTGGAAAATGCATTTTTACATTTGAAGCGCTGGAGAGGAATAGCGACCCGTTATGCAAAGAACACAGCCTCATTCTTGGCTGCAGTCCATATTAGATGTATTGCTATATGGGCAGAAGTCTCGTGATTACACTATCTAGCAACGACAAGCTTTTTTTACTATTTCAATTTTTTTATAAGCAGAGGTAACTATTAATATTCAGTAGAAAAAGCGGCAAAAATCGCCATTCACTCTGATTATCGTTGTTTAAAGTTTCATCCCGATCGAGCTTGTAAGGTTCGATTTGTTTTTTTTAAAATTATATTTGTCTCACTTATCAACTAACGTTAAAAAATTTAAATAGTTATCAGGCCTGAGACAAAACGCCACAAATACTTTATGACGCATTTATTAGTCTATTTGACGATGATTGAACAGATGAGAGAAAATTTTTTCTATTTAAATTCAAGAAACCTTGTGGCTGCGAATAGCGAATGCTTTTCTAAAATATAGCATTCCTCCTTGGATTAGTGCAGATCCGATAATAATATCAACAGCTCCTCTTATATCCATTGGAGTGTATTTCATTAAAAAACCTAAAAAAATCATCGAACCTAAAAGCAAGTAATACTTTTTTGTATAGATTTGTTTAATACTAACAGGATTAGGAAGCAAAAGAATTCGATTCACGCTGTTTTGTACTGTTTTCGCAAAAACAAATCGCCCTTTAATAAATCCAATCCATAAAGAAATTGCTATCAAAAATAAGACTGCTTGATCAGCCCCTCCTACCCATTTCATCAAAGGATCTAAAAGTGGGCGATTTATGACCACTAAATTCTCTTTTAAAATAGACTCTACCACAAAATTTAATCCTAAAGGAAGAAGCACGCAGCCGACGATTAACCAAACCAGCCCAGATACTACAACCATTGTTGTATGAGTGACTTTTAACATAATACCTCTCAAAAAATTGTAAACAAATGTAAATTAAGCAGATTATTTTTTTGACAAGATTTATAAATGATCTAAAGCGAGATGTCCATCTAATTCCTGCTTAACCAGTACATCATTTCTCATTGTGAAGTACAAATTTTGTTAAGATTTTCAAAGAAACAGCCTCTAAAAAGCATCCTCAAATCAACAATATTTTTTTTATCAAATATTTCCTTCAATCACATAAGTTTTATAATTGATGTACATTAAAAGAAGATTTAGTTAAGATTGTGTTATGTTTACGTTAAAAGAACCAGGCTTTTGAAAGTAGGGGTTTTCTAAATTTATACCATAAGCTTAGCTCCCGTTTATAGTTAATTACACATAAATTCACCCAAGCATTAATTTTAACCAGGAAATTCGTTTTATATCACCTAAATACCTGTATTGGAGATCATAAAAAGATACAAAACTATTGTTTGCAAGCATTCGTTTCTAGCCAAATTTCCCTTAATTTAATGATATATACAAAAAATTCAAATACATAGGATATAATTAAAAATATGAGTATTTCTCTCTCTTTTATCCGAATTTTATTCCTCACTATATGCTTACTATTTTCTACGACTTTTGCTATTCAAAATCTTGAGGGAGGATTTAATCTAATCAATACAGCTGTTGGCATGCTTGGTGGAATAGGTATCGCAGGAATTTTAATTGCCTTAGATTTTATTTTTAATCGCTTTAACCTCAGATCTTTTAATACGTCTATTTTAGGCTTGTTTTTTGGCTATTTAATGGCACAAGCAATTTTGTTTCTTCTCACCGGAATGATGAATATTGACTCTACCGAAGCATTTTTACTACCAACACGTTTTCTTGTTTATCTTTTCTGCTGTTATGTGGGAATGACAATGACAGCAAGAGCCTCTGAAGAAATCCATGTTAGCATCCCTTTTATTGAGTTTAAAGCTCTTAGTCATAAGAAAAAAGACGTTCTTGTGGATATATCGGTTTTAATGGATCCTCGCATCATTGATCTTGCCTCTTCGGGGTTGTTAGATCATCAACTCATTGTTCCTCGCTTTGCGATTAAGGATTTATATACTCAAGCTGAGAGCACGGAAGAAAATGTCAAAGCAAGAGCTCGTCGATCACTTGAAGTAATTAAAAAATTAGAAAGCCTGCCAGATTTAGATCTACGTTATGTCGATACAGATTTTGTCGAAATTAAAGATCCGATGACAAAACTTATTCATTTAGCCAGATTTTTAGATACCAACATCATCACCTCTGATCTTAATCGCATCCAACAATCTTCAGTTGAAGGCGTTCGAATTATTAATATTCATATGTTGTCTAATGCTTTAAAACCCATTACCCAAGCAGGCGAAGTCATTAACATTAAAATTCAAAGATATGGAAAAGAAGCTCGTCAAGGTGTTGGTTATCTTGAAGACGGAACAATGGTAGTTGTTAACGGCGGAGCAGAATTCATTGGAGAAACAATCAAAGGGCACGTTTTGTCTGTTAAACACACTACTTCCGGTCGTATGATTTTCTGTAACGCATCAGAAGAAGCCAGTTTAATGATGGAACAAGATTTTTCACCTTCCCTTGCTGAATTAGAAAGCCATAAAAGTTATTTAACTTACTAATATAGTTTGAGACTAGAATTAAAAAAATCTTTGAAGGGATTAGCTTCTAAAAATAGTAACCTCTTTTTATTTAAGATAATCTCTTCATACCTCAAATGAAACGCTAGTTCTATCAAACAAAAACCTTACCCCATTGTTAACATGACTTTAGGAATTGGCAACGATATTATTGAGATTGAGCGAATTCAAGCAAATATTAAAAAATATGGACAACGATTTTTAAATCGAGTTTTTACCAAAAATGAACAAATATATTGTTTAAATCGTAAAATGCCCGCTCTGCATCTTGCCGGTCGATTTGCCGCTAAAGAAGCGGTGGTTAAAGCTTTGGGGACAGGTTTTAGCCAGGGTATTTCTTGGCTAGACGTCGAAATCCTCAATGATGCAAATGGAAAACCTTACGTTTCTATTTCTCCTCTTTTAACTCAATTATTTGCTTCCCCTAAACTTCTTATCTCGATTAGTCACTGCCATCACTACGCAACAGCATTTGCAGTTTGGTCTTCTTAATTGATCCCGAATTTCATTCTTCAGGCCTTTTTATTTATCTGAGAAAGACAAAATTCCACGTAAAGGGTTTACAATCCAAAAGGATAAAAGAACGTCAATTGAATTTGATTTGCTTTTGATGGAAAATTTTGGGAATAAACACGTTTTGCATATTCTACAGACAAATTTCCTATAAAATCAATAAGATAAGTGTATCGCAGTCCTAGATCAACAGATTGATGATCAATAGAGCCATATCCATGAAAATGACTTAAATTTAAGGAACGACTCCCAAAACCACAAAGAGTTCGCGAGAAAATTTCAAATTCGTGATAAAGTCTAATTCTTTGAGCAAAAGCAACCTTTAAACGAATCCAAGCAGAATCATTTAGTGCACTCCCAAGCCCTACTTTAGCCCATAGCCTAGAAGACCACTGATCTTTTTCTGCCCATTCTTTACCCATAGAAATAAACAACTCCCCTTCATTTTTGCCATGATGAAAAGAACTTGGATCTCGCAGACTCCAGGGAAACGCATGAACAAGGTTGATTCCTAAGGTTAATGTCACAGGATCTCCAATTACATCATCCAAAAAGATATAACGCCCGTTAAATTCTAAGTGATCGATACTACCCGCTTGTTTATTTGTCCGGGCAGCCATAGCTCCTAAATTTAAAGATAGCTGAGGGGTGGCGGCAAGAGCTAATTGAGTATAAAGAAAAATATCGCGAGAAAGGTAAGATTTTGAGTTAGATTTACACGATAAATCTTTGTAGCTTTGAAATTGAAGGGAAGAGGTCCATTCAAATTCAAGATAATTGCCTATCCAAGGCTGATCTTCATAAGCCCAGCCTAGAATTGGTAATAAATAAACACAAAATAACCATTTCCAATTTTTTCTGAAAAACATTAATTGTCTAATCCTTTTTCAGCGAGCCATCTTTCAGCATCCAAGGCTGCCATACAACCACTACCTGCAGCAGTAATAGCTTGCCGATATTCAAAATCTTGAACATCTCCTGCTGCAAATACTCCTTTAATGCTTGTTTGTGTTCCTTTGAAAACTTTTAAGTAACCATTCGAATGCAATTCCAATTGATTTTTTAGAAACTCAGTATTTGGATTATGTCCAATCGCGAAAAAAAGTCCTGCTGCTTCATATTCTTTTTCCTGCCCTGTTTTGACATTTCTAATCACAAGATTTTTTACGATTTGGTCTCCCTTTACTTGAATAACTTCTGAATTCCAAATCATTTCAATTTTAGGGTTATTAAAGGCTCTTTCCTGCATGATTTTAGAAGCTCGTAATGTATCTCTTCGATGAACAATAAAAACACGACTTCCAAACTTTGTCAAAAATGTGGCTTCTTCAATGGCTGAATCTCCTCCACCTATGACAAATAAAGGGCGATTGCGAAAAATAGGAGCCGCCCCATCACAGACAGCACAAGCTGTCACACCTTTTTGCCAAAATTCATCATCACCTGCGCCTGGAATGGGTAAACGTTTTGCTGTAGCTCCAGTAGAGACAATAACAGAACTAGCTTGATAATGCGATTTCTTACCTTTAACAATAAAAGGGTAAACTTGAAAATCAACAGAGTCTACATCCTCACTAATTATAGTTGTTCCAAAACGGATGGCCTGTTGTCGAAAACGATCGACTAGCTCGGGTCCTGTAATTCCATCAGGGAAGCCAGGAAAATTTTCTACCTCAGTTGTTGTCATCAATTGACCCCCTGCAGCGCCTGTAAAAAATCCTTCAAATAAAATAGGTTCTAAGTTAGCTCGAGCAGCATAAATAGCAGCTGTATATCCTGCGGGCCCAGATCCAATAATAATTAGCTTTGCTTTTTCCATTTTCTTTCCTAACCAATTTAAATTTTATATTTACCGATTCATATCCGTATCATAAAGGAGAAAAAAAGAGAATATTATTATCAATTAATATCTCTTACAAACTCGAATAAGGAGAAGTTTATTTTTAAAAATTTAGTTTATCTCACAGCGACTCAAAGAGCAAGCAATATAAACAACAGCAAACTTTTTCAATTAATTTTATAATAAATTAATAAATTAAAACTAAAATTATAATTAAAAACATAAATAAATGAAAATAAAACTAATTTTTAAAAAAAAGGTGAAGTTTAAAATGAATATTTATGTAAGTACTAGAACTGTTATTAATCATCAATTCAATTATCATGTTGATATGATTTATTCAAAATTACGAACTCACACGAATAACATAACTTCTTCATTATCTAAAACTTTAAAAAAGATTGAGTCATTTATTAGAAATAATTTGCATAATATTTTATTTCTAAGCGCTACTTGTGCAACGGCTTATTTTTCACCTTCTTTATTTATAATGGGCGCAGTATTAGCAATTGTCTTGCGATTTGAAGTAAGATATTTATTTAACGAGTATATCAAGGAAGAAAATAACCCCTACTTAAATGGCACAAAATTTGGCCCAGATTATGTCAATAACACTAGTTTGCTTATTGCAACAGTAGCAGCTATAGATTCAATTGCCTTAGGAACATTTTTTACTACCAATTACATCGGGGTTAGTTTATTTCCATTTGCTGGTGGATTAGCAGCCGGTAATATTTTAGCCCAAAGGGGAATTGATTTACTCGTCTAACCCTATCTAATTATCTGGCTAAGCTTATTATTCTTAAAAAAAATAAGCTTAGTCTTTTTGCTTTTGATAAAATTTCTTTTTTCAAGAATTAAATTTGCTGCGTTATTTAGTGCTCATTCTATGATCTGATTTCTTTTAATTAACCCGCAATCACCCAATTTTATGACCAAAGGCACAATAGCAAAGCTGGCCTATTAATTCAAAACTCTTTATAAGAGAACGAGCTATTTGCTTTTTGGTTTTTATTTCTTGACGAATCTATAGATTAATCATGTAAAGTTTATACCTTGAAGCAAAAAATTTTAAAAAAATACTCATTTTCTCTATCCAGGGATAAGTAGTAAAGAAATTTTCGGGCAAAAAAGATCAATTTCATCATCAAGAATTTTAATAACGAAATGCGAACATCATAAAACAGAGACGTAACTATGCAAATTCAAGTCATTTTAGCATTTATTGCTTATTTTAGTTTACTTCTTCTCATTGGCCTTGTTTGTCATAAAAAACAAACAACCTCCTCTGATTTTATTATGGGCAACCGATCACTCAATTTCTGGCTGGTGGCTCTCTCTGCTCACGCAAGTGATATGAGTGCTTGGCTTTTTATGGCATTTCCTATGACAATTTTCGTATTGGGACTTCCCTATATTTGGATTGCACTAGGACTTTTATTGGGAATGTTTTTCAACTGGCAATTCGTAGCCCCAAAATTACGCTCTATGACTGAAAGCTATGACACCTATACATTATCTTCATTTTTTGAGAAAAGATTTAAAGACACTTCTGGATACATAAGGATTTTAAGTGCTATTATTATGCTTATTTTTCTTACTCATTATCTTTCAGCAGGTCTAATCGCAATGGGTTACTTGCTTGAATCATTATTTGGTCTTAACTACTACTTTGGTTTATCTGTTGCTATGTTGGTGGTAGTCGTCTACACATTTATTGGGGGATTTACAACAGTTGCTTGGACAGATTTGTTTCAAGGTGCTTTTCTTCTCCTAATGATTATTTTAGTTCCTACCATAGCAATGACAAAGATTGATAGCTGGCAAACCATTTCGCATATAGCTCATCAAAAAAAAATTTCTTTATCTCTGTTTGGTGATAGTAGTCTGGATTCCTTTATCAAAATTTCTTCCTTGGCCTTGGGATGGGGACTTGGTTATTTTGGGATGCCTCATATTATCACTAAATTTATGGGTATTAAAGATGTCAATGAAATGCACAAATCTAAATGGCTTGGCATGACATGGCAACTTGTTACTTTAGGAGCTGCTGCAGTCGTCGGCTTAATTGGAATTGCTTATTTTCCAAACGGCTTAGCTAAACCAGAAATGGTCTTTGTTGAAATGGTAAAGGATCTTTTTAATCCTTTTACAGCAGGCTTTATTTTATGTGCTGTGGTTGCGGCTAATATGTCAACAATGGATTCTCAAATTCTTGTTTGCGGTTCTATTTTAAGCGAAGACCTTTATAAATATTTTTATAAACAAACACCATCCGATCAAAAAATCCTTTGGGTTTCTAAAATGAGTGTTGTCACAGTAGCTTTGATCGCTTTATTACTAGCATTCAATAAAAGTAATACAATTTTAGATACGGTTTTATATTCATGGTCAGGTCTTGGAAGTGCTTTTGGCCCATTAGTTTTAATGAGTTTATATTCTAAACAAACAAATCGTTATGGGGCAATTGCAGGAATGATCACCGGCACTCTCGTCGTTGTGGTATGGCCTAGTTTAAACCCTTTATTATTTCGATATGAACTATTACCAATGATTCCTGGTTTTTTCACAAGTTTGACTGCCATTTATTTAGCTTCAAAATACACTCGAAAAAATTCTTTGAATCAAATCAGCACACTTATCAAATCTTCCTGAAAACTTCATTTCAGTATCAAATCTCTCCAACCAAAGAATTTTCATGATTTTGTTGGGGAGTTGGCTATCTTTAATAATCCAAGTTTCCTGATAAGTTTATTTACCAAAATCTTCCTTTGAATTATTTTCATTTTTTGATAAATTACTATCTTAAAAAGAAGTTTTTTTAAATATACTTGGCGATCTTATAAAAAGTTACCAAATCAAAAACCCACGTTCTTCAGTTTATAACAAATTAAACTAAACAAATTGAAAAGTTTTGAAATTTGGGCTAATAAACGATGCAGTTTTAGAAATTAGTTACATTGAAAGTAATTTAAATTTTTTACTGGTATCTTTTTATAAACAATATAAGTTTAATAAATTCAATTATTTTTTATTTTATTCCACTTTTAAATATTAGGGCTTTATGAATTTTGGTTTTGAACCTTCTGGTCATTTAACATCTCGATCTGTGAATCGAGAAATATCGCATCTTCGCTTTTCTCAACAATTAAACGCTTTTTTCGGTAGAATTTGGAGTTTAATTTGCTTTACAGCAAATTACTCAGCTAAATTGTTAAGAACCGTCGCATTGACAAAGCGCAGAGCAAATGAAATCGTCCCTAGGGTTCGGTACCCTTCGGATTCAAATGGGCCCATACAATCTTTAAAGGGAAGAGTTTCTTCACCTTCTATCCCACCCACCATGCAAAATCAATTTAAACCTTTTTCTTCTACTACCCCAGTAAATCTTTTACCACCTTCACCACCCAACAAATTAGTCCCCTCGACCAACCCGCAGATTGAGCCTAATCTCCCTCCTCACATAGCACCTGAAAGCCCACAAGAAATATGTTCATCTTTACATTCCTCTTCCCCCCAGCCTGCAATTTCAGTTTCATCACCCAATCTCACCTCCATTGCTTATTCTCCTAATTTTGAATACAGTGTTGATTTTTTTGATAAATACTTTAGTCAACGTGGCTTTGAAAGTAACTTTAAAACTATTCTCCAAACAGCGCAGGTTTATAAAAACAACAAAAACATCTCAACACCCTTTAATGAACTTTCTGGCGAATACACGATTGATATAGAACCTTCTATCCGTATCGAAGCAACCCTTGCTGAAGGAATGTTTAAAACATTTTATTTCTTAGATAAAGAAGGAGCAATATTAGAAGGTTACTACGAAAATGGAGAATTAATTTTAACATCTATTATAACTCCTGATCGACTGACGAAATTTGAAGGTCGTTTTATTAATGGAAAAGTTACCGACTCACAAGGAAAAATCTTTTATAATACGAATTCCCCCCATAATACTGATTCATTACAAGATTTTAATGCCTGTTATGAAGGGCCGATCGTCGATCAGTTACCTCACGGAAAAGGAATTTACAAACAAGAAGACGAAAGTGAAGAAAGAGTTTATTTTAAAGGAAATTTCACCTCTGCTGAGTATGACTTCACAAAAAAGAGTTATACAGTAGTAAAGCAAGAAACGATATCTGAAATCAGAGAACTCTCATTTGATCATCAACAAGTGCTTGGCTACCAAAGTAAAATATTCTCTTATGATGAAGAATGCGACGACTGGACAGAAACAAATATCTCTATTAATTATGAAGGAACCCTTCAGACATATTTTAAACATGGACAAGGAACTCTCTGCTCCACCTATTTCCAAGAAAGAGAAGGTAAAAAAATAAAAATCACTCATCAATATGTGGGGGAATTTGAATTTGACTTTATTAAAGCACAGTCAGGAGAGTATACTGTTATAATTAACGATATATCTAGTGATACCGAAATTCAGGGAACTGTTAGGTTCACTGCGCATGGGGATGAATTCGAAAGTATTATACTTAATACTCAAGAATACGTTTACGAATTTGATTTAATACAATCAGAACACACACTTGAAGATGCTATGTTCTTAACTGGATATGGCACAAGAAGTGATGGTAAGAGGGGAGAATTTATTAATGGCTTTCACACAGATGAATATCAATATGCCGAAGATGACGATGATGAAAATGGGCCTTTAAGCTTTCCAAAAGTTAGAACGGACTCTCAAAAACTGATGCCAGAAGTTGATGTTGACGGAGATTACACTGACGAAGATAACGAAGATGAAAATGGAACTTCTTCTATTAATTCTGATGCAACTTCAGGAGACTATACGTCAGAAGAAGATTTATCTTCATCAGAGGAAATCACAGACAATTTATTTGAAAATGAAAAATAACCGATATTTTACTGATTAAAAAGTCCAAGAAACCGATGCTGAATATTCTATTCAGCATCGGTAAAATCTACTATGATTTGCGCTTTTCAAGATAACTAATCACATCGTTTACTGTTTTTAATTTTTCAGCATCCTCTTGTGAAATCTCACACTCAAAACGCTCTTCAAATGTCATAATGAGTTCTGTTAGATCTAGAGAATCTGCATTCAAATCTTCTACAAATGACTTTTCTGAATTGACATCATCTCTATCAACTCCTAATTGTTCTACAACAATATCAATGACTTCTTGTTCAATTGACATAAGAAAATCCCTTTCGTTAAGGCTTTATAAATTTATTTAAAAACTGAGCGGTATAATATTCTGTTAAAAATGATTATTTTAATCAACAGTAGAAATTAGATATTTGATATGAGATATTTTTTACTAATTTTCTTTGTCAATTTATTTTAAACCAATTGATTAATTGAACATTATGACATCACCATTCCACCATCCACAGTAATAACCTGGCCTGTGACATAGTTCGAAAGTGGCGTAGCTAAAAACCAAGCTAAATTAGCAATATCAGAAGGCTCCCCTAAGCGATTAAGAGGAATATCTTTTACGATCATTTCTTTCTGTATTGGTGTTAAAGCATCGGTCATTTTTGTTTGAATGAAACCTGGGGCAATACAATTTACTAAAATATTTCGAGAGGCTAATTCTTTAGCTAATGCTTTTGAAAAACCGATGATTCCTGCTTTTGAAGCAGCATAATTTGTCTGCCCGGCATTCCCGATTAACCCAACCACAGAACTGATATTAATAATTTTTCCTTTTTTGGCTTTCATCATTCCGCGAACGACAGATTTACAAGTGTTAAAACAAGATTTCAAATTAGTATCTAAAACTTTATCCCAATCTTGTTCAGACATCTTCATCAGCAATTGATCAGCAGTGATTCCTGCATTATTAATCAAAATATCCACCACTCCAAATTCTTCTACAACATCTTTAATCGCCTCATCAACTAATTGAGTTTGAGAAACATCCACACAGCGAAAGTAAATAGTTTGAGATTGTGTAATTTCTCGAATTTCATTAATTGTTTTTTGCCCTGTTTCTGCATTCGTTCCAAAAATAATAACTTTTGCACCCTCTTCTGCAAATTTCGAGGCAATCGCTTTTCCAATTCCTGCATTACCACCTGTAATAATAGCTACTTGATTTAACAACAACTGATTCATCGTCATTCCTTTATATAAACTTAGTACAGCATTAGCAATTGACTTATTCTAGTCGGTTTCATCTCTTTTCTATTGGATAATATGATCTAAAAGAGCTAAATCCTCTACTTTTTCAATAGACAATGTTGGTGCTTTCACCCCAATTCGCTTATTCAACCCATTGAGTGTTTTTCCTGGACCAAATTCAATAAATAAATCCACATCCTGACTTTCGATTGCGCGAATTCCCTGCTCCCATCGAACAGAATGTGTGACTTGTTTGATTAAATGAGTTCGAACAAGTTCTAAATCATCGACGAAATCCCCGGACACGTTCATCACAAGTTGGGAAGACCCTTTTTGGAAAGGAGTTGACGAAATAAATGGATTCAATCGATTTTCCGCTACTTGCATTAATCCACTATGAAAAGCACCTGCCACTTGTAATGGAAGAACTCTTTTTGCTCCATACTTCTTGGCCGCTGCACCTCCAGCTTCAATGCCCAAAGAGGTTCCAGAAAGAACAACCTGACCGGGACAGTTAAAATTAGCAATCCATAAATCATTTGCTAAATTCAGCTTGTTCACCATCTCTTCAACAACAGAGTTTTCAAGTCCTATGACAACAATCATTGATCCTTTAGTTTCTTCACAAGCCTCATGCATATATTCACTACGGTATTGAACTAAAGACAAAGTCTCTTGATATGGAAGTATTTCACTCGCAGTTAATGCTGTATATTCCCCTAAACTAAGACCTGAGCAAACAAATGGCTTTAAATTGTATAATTCGGAAACTACTCGCAAAATGGCTATACTAGAGACATAAATTCCAAGCTGACTATTTTTTGTTAAAGTCAACTCCTCTTCAGAACCATTAAATACAACATTTGAAAGAGAACGCTTTAAAATATCATCGGCCTCTTCAAATACAAGTTGAGCCAGAGAAAATTGATTCACAAAATCTTTAGCCATTCCTGGATATTGGGCCCCTTGACCAGGAAAAAGAAAGGAAATGCGTTTATAAATTTTTTTATCCATTTTTACCTTGTTATTTTGGTCAAAATTGAAGCACCCCAAGTTAATCCTCCACCAAAAGCGGTTAAGAGAAAATGCTCACCATTCTCAAAGCTATGCTCTTTGATTAATTCATCCAAAGCAATTGCGATGCTTGAAGCAGAAGTATTTCCATATTTGTGAACAGTTTGATAAACTTTTTCATCGGGGAAATTAAAATTTTTAGCTATGGCATCAATAATTCTTTTATTTGCTTGATGAGGAATAAGCCAACTCACATCAGATTCTTGGAGCTCAGCTCGAACTAAACATTCGCGTGCCGCTGCACTCATGCGCCTAACAGCATGTTTAAAAACCTCATTACCTGACATTTTAAAGTAATGTAACCCTTCCGAAACCGTTTCTATTGAGGCGGGTTTTCTCGATCCACCGCCAGGAATTAAAACTAAATTAGCTAATTCTCCATCCGCACCCAAACACAAGGAATCAATCTTCAACCCTTCCCCTTCTCCTTTAACAACAGCTGCCGCTGCTCCATCACCGAATAAAACACATGTCGTTCGATCCTTATAATCAATAAAGGCAGACATTTTTTCTGTTGCAATAACAAGAACATGCCGATACATATTAGATTCAATATAAGCTTTTGCTACTGACAAACCATATAAAAATCCTGTACAAGCTGCCTGAATATCCATAGCGGCTGCTTTACTTGCTCCTAGATTTGCTTGAATTAGATTAGCTGTACTGGGTGAAATATAATCAGGACTCATTGTGGCAACTAAAATCATGTCAATTTGCTCAGCTTTCAAATTGGCAGTTTTAAGAGCTTTTTGAGCAGCATAAGTTCCCATATCGGAAGGAAATTCTTTCGCATCTGCTAAGCGTCTTTCACGTATTCCCGTTCTAGATACGATCCAATCATCTGAAGTTTCGACCATTTTCTCTAAATCTTGATTAGAAAGCACGCGTTCAGGTAAATAAGATCCTACGCCTGTTATCCGAGCAATTATTTGATTTGCCATGAATACTATTCCTTCTCTCTTTAAATTATCTGAAATTGGAATGATCAAAGAAAAAAGTTAGCTCGCACTAATTTAAAATTTTTCAATCCAATTAACGAGGCTAAATGATTACAAAGAATCTAAAATTCAAAGAGAAAAATCCAAAGTTCAGAAAAAAAATATAGCAAAATATCAATAAATAGTCGATGTCGAATTAATCGAGGTTTGGATTCAAATTTATATATAAAACAGTTTTGAAGAGGAAAATTGCATGAAATAAGTAGCCATATATTATGTTTTTTAAACTTAAGATTTTGATTGCGTAAGTAAGTTAGGTCCTCAACAAATCGTTTGATATGTGTAAGCATTGATTCATTTTATTTTCATTTCTCAACTAAATAGATAGGTTTATTTTTAGTAATTAATGTAAGTTGCAAATAACTAAGTCGAAATAAAATTTAGATGTAAATAAAAAGG
>NZ_BASL01000639.1:0-136971 GCF_000648255.1 Candidatus Protochlamydia sp. R18
TTGCTTGAGGTGCTGATTGACGATCCAGATTATGAATGGCTTGTGATAGATGCTTCGCATTGTAAAGTGCATCCTCATGCAGCGGGAGCTAAAGGTGGTAATCAGAGCATGAGTCGTACAAAAGGGGGCTCAATACAAAATTGCATCTTGCCGTGGATGCGCATGATCTGCCGATCAGGGTCATTATTACAGAAGGCACAACAGCAGATTGTACTCAAGCAAGCAATTTGATCGCTGGTCTTACAGCTGAGTGGTTACTGGCAGACAAAGGATATGATAGCGACGCAATCGTTGAGCAAGCTATAAGTCAGGGAATGCAAGTAGTGATTCCTCCACGAAAGAATCGCATAACTGGTCGAGAATACGATAAAGATCTCTATAAGTTAAGGCATTTGGTGGAAAATGCATTTTTACATTTGAAGCGCTGGAGAGGAATAGCGACCCGTTATGCAAAGAACACAGCCTCATTCTTGGCTGCAGTCCATATTAGATGTATTGCTATATGGGCAGAAGTCTCGTGACTACACGATCTAGAGAGTTAGAGCAAAATTTTGCTAAGAGCTACAATTATTTTGTCTGAAATTCATGGCCTTTTTTATCTGTATTCATAGGTAAATTTGTCTGAAATTCACAGCGTTCTTGAATCTATAAAACTAGGCGAACCATAGTCAAAATGTAAAACGCTTGAATAATTTTATTATTTCATTACACTCTAATTCAAAAATAAATTTTATTTGTTAAAAATATTTACTTTTTAAGCCTAGTTAGTGAGTTATACTTTTTTAAAAAATAAAAAATTTTTCCAATTAATCCATTTAGATAAAATTGAGATTTTTTATGCAAATACGCCTAAAGTGAGCTAAAAAATCTATTTAAAAAGATTGGTTTTAAAATAAATACGCTTACCGCGCTCTTTTAATGAATCACTCTTTTCTTCCTTGAAAGAATGTGCGGATTGCTTCAATGTTGGCGGCAGAAATTCCCTTTACTTCACGCAGTTCTGCATCCGCGGCTAATTCAATTTTTTTTAAACTGCCAAAATGTGTTAATAAAGTTTTTCTTTTGGCAGGTCCAATACCGGGGATATCGTCTAAAGCACTTTTGAGTGTTTTTTTTGATCTTCTTTTACGGTGAAAAGAAATGGCCACGCGATGCGCTTCGTCTCGAATTTTTTGGAGGAGAAATAAAATAGGAGAATTTGCCTTCAAAAGAATTGGCTCTTTTTGATAACAGGTAAAGACTTGTTCGGCCGTCATCCCTTTATCGTGTCTACCAGCTTCTTTCGCCAGCCCAAGGAGATCTACTCCGGTAATATTAAGTTCTTCAAAAACTTTAACCGCAATGTTTAATTGCCCCTTTCCCCCATCCACGACCACTAAATCTGGCATGTCGTTTTCTTCTTTTGCCCGCTTGTAACGCCTTGTTAATACTTCATACATTGCCGCATAGTCATCAGGCTTAGAACCAATTTTTAAACGATAGGTGCGATATCTTTTACTATCTTTAAGCCCATCTGTAAAAGCAACCATCGAAGAAACGGGTTCTGATCCAGCAATATTAGAATTATCAAAACACTCGATTCGTGTCGGATAATTGGTGAGAAATAACAACTCTTGCATTTCTAACAATGTTTTTTCACGTAGCGTGGCTTCATCTTTTTGCGTTTTAAATAACGCCTCAGCGTTTTTTTGAGCAATCTCAATTAATGCTTTTTTTTCTCCTCTTTGAGGAATTTGTAAATTAACTTTTTGCTCCCGCCTTGCCGACAAAATTTCTTCCACAGGATGTTCATCAGAAATTTTACTTGGCAATAAAATTTCTGAAGGAATTTCAGTTGCGCCTTCATAATGTTGTAGAAGAAAAGAAGTTAGCAACTCATGATCTTCTTCAATAATATTATCAAATTCAAAATGACGAGATCCTACAAGTTTCCCTCCTCTAAATATCATGAGGACCACAACCACATGCTCTCCATAACGAAATAAGCCTATCGCATCCGCATCATGTCCTAAAGGGCGATCTACATATTGACTTTCAATTGTTTTCTCAATATATCGAATGGTTCGTAAGAGATGGTTGGCTTTTTCAAATTCTAACTGTTCTGATAAGAGACGCATTTCTTCATAAAGATCTTTTAAAACATCTTTATTTTGTCCTCTTAGAAACTTAATTGTTCGATCAAGATGTTGTTGATACTCCCCTTTAGTGCATTTTTGTGTACAAGGGCCTACACAACGCTTCATTTGATAGAGTAAACAAGGACGTGTGCGCCTTGCAAATTCTTGATCAGAGCACTGTCTAAGAGGAAATAATTTGTTTAACAGATCTAATGTTTGGCGAGCTGCTTGTGCACTAGTATAAGGGCCGAAATAAAGACCATCTGGCTCCGGTGTACCTTTGTAACGCACTAAACGAACAGTGGCCCATGCATCATTTTGGCTAATTTTGAGAGCAATATAGCTTTTATCGTCTTTTAACAAAGCGTTATAGCGAGGCTTATGCTGCTTAATAAGGTTATTTTCAAGCAATAAAGCTTCTTTTTCCGATGTGACAACAATCGTTTCAATGTAGTTAATTTTAGCCACTAAATAGGGAATCATGAGTCGCCCATCTCGACCGGGAACAAAATATTGTTTTACTCTTTGACGTAAATTCTTAGCTTTTCCGACATATAAAACTTCTCCCTCTTCATTTTTCATTAAATAAACGCCAGGCAGGGTCGGAAAGAGGTCAATTTTTTTGGGATCGTAGGACATTCAAAAAGGCCTTAAAATTGTTGTTGCCTAATCTGTTGAACGAGTTGTTGAAAACTACTTTGAAGAGAATTGAGACTTTCAGTTAATTTTTTTTGGATTTTAGCCTCATCTTCCATAGAATGAATGACTTGTTTCTGAACATTATTTACTTTTGAATTCACTCCAACAGTAAAATAGTGTTCTTTTAGAGGAGAAACATTTTCTTCTAGGTGATTGAATAAAGATTCTGCTGCAAACGCTGACACACTGTCTTTGCATGTTAACGGTTGATCAATGTCAGAAGCTGGCTCAGCAAAAGCTTCTCCCCCAGCTTTTTTAATGGCAGGAAGATATTCATCTTGTGCATAAGATGGAAGAGCGTTTGACCAATCTGGTGTAACAAATCCAGTATCCATTTTAACCACTTATTAGATTTTAAAAATCAAATTAACCTCTCGCTTTATCTAATGCTGTTTAATTCAGTCATAAATAGACAAACCGAGATTGTAAACTTTGTTTTTTAGTTAGTTTTTAAAACCAACTTAATACCAATTATACATCAATATTATTTTAGCATATATATTTATTATATCAAATTAGAAAATATAAATGTATATTCCCGCATAGCATGTTCATTTAAGATCCAAATGCAACTTCTTTTAACATAGGAAGCCCTGTTTGCCCCTCTCGTTCTTGTAAGGCAAGCTGACCGCAAGCCGCTCCAATATCGTCTCCTTTCGTATAACGGCATGTATTGACAATATGCGACCCATAAAGGACACTTCGAAACTGTTTAATCGCTTTTTTTTCTGGTCTCTTTAACCGCAATCCTGGAATCGGGTTATAAGGAATCAGATTAACTGTACATTGTTTCCCTTTCAATAAGTGTGCCAATTCATGAGCATGATCGGGATGATCATTAATACCCGCTAGTAAAGTGTATTCGAAGGTAATGTCTCGTTTAGTTTTTTGAGCATACTCATCCATTGACTCTAATATTTCTTCTAAAGGATATTTTCGAGCATAGGGGATGATTTTTTTACGAATATGTTGATTAGGAGCATGCAGGGATAGGACTAAATTAACCTTTAATCCCTCTTTAGATAAACGTTTGATACCTTCCACGACTCCAACTGTAGAAACTGTGATTCTTCTTTGAGAAATATTACAAAAGTCAGGGTGACTTAATACCCTAATGGAGGCAACAACAGATTCATAATTTTTAAGCGGCTCCCCCATTCCCATATAAACAACATGCGAAACTTTTTCTCCTTTACTAGAAAGCCAAGCATTAATTTGCAAAATTTGTTCAATAATTTCAGTCGGTCTAAGATTTCTAAAAAAACCTTGCTGGCCAGAAGCACAAAAGGCGCATTTAGCTGGGCAGCCTACCTGAGAAGACACGCAAACAGTTCGACGAATTCCGGATAAAATTAAAACAGACTCTACTAAATTTCCATCTCGTAAACGCCATAAGAATTTAATAGTTTCTTGATCAATTGATTCAGTATAACGCACTAATTCTAAAACAGGTAATCTAATATGCTTCACTAGTTTTTCTCGTAAAGTTTGGCTTAAATTAGACATTTTATCCCAAGACAAAACCCCTTTTTGATAAATCCAACTTAAAATTTGCTTAGCATGAAACTCTTTCTCTCCATGTGCTTTAAGCCATTCAACTAGTTTTTGATGATCAAAATCTGCGTAATCCATAATAAGCCATATTAGTCAGGTTTTAAAGAACAACCTGGGTATTTTATTAGTCTAAACTTGAAAAAATCGATTTTTTAAAAAGTTTTATTCAATATTTATAGCTCAATTAAAAATATAAATCTAGAGGTTTGCTTATTTTATTGATTGTAAAGGCTACTTTAAACTATTGTTAATATTTGTTTAAATTGACTTATACTTAATTAGTTTTATAAATTTAGCTGAATAATAAAATCGGAGTAAACGATGTTAAAGAAAATTTTATGCTTGATGACATTAGTTGCTTTTAATTTAGTTTGTGCTCATGCAAGTAGCACTGAACCAAAAGAGACAACAAATAATGCATTTGCTAATTGCAGATGTAAAAATAAGCGCGAAAAATATAGCGATTCTGCTGGCACATCCGTTGTTCTCAATTTCGACGGCGAAACTCAATTTTCTGGAATTTTATTAGCTTGCAAAAACTGCAATTAACTTTCATTTATTTAGGCTGTGTCAAATATACAGCCTAAATTTTTCAACTTTGCCTTCTCTTAGCCTGCCCACTTTTAATCAAGAAATTAAAATGATGAGTAAATTTCAGTAGTGCTTTTGATCAAAAAATTTTAAATTTAAAGGGATAAAACAGATACCTTTTCAAAAAAGAAAGGATACTTCGACTATTGTGATAAAATCACTGGTTAATTAAGCTCTTCCCATAACAAACTCAATTAAAACCGCATTCGATTTAAATGGCTCAACTTTAGCCTGCAGGATTTTTATGTTAACATTTCAAGAGTTCTTACGTACATTATCAACCTTCTGGGAAAAACAAGGATGCATCATCCATCAAGGATATGACTTAGAAGTTGGAGCGGGAACTTTTAACCCAGCGACATTTTTACGAAGTTTAGGACCAGAGCCGTATCGCGCAGCTTATATTGAGCCTTGCCGAAGACCTGCTGATGGACGTTATGGAACAAATCCGAATCGTTTACAACATTATTTCCAATATCAAGTCATTTTAAAACCATCGCCTTTGAATATGCAGGAATTGTATTTACAATCATTAGAAGCTTTAGGATTTAATCTTCAAGAACATGATATCCGCTTTGTGCATGACGATTGGGAAGCTCCAACTCAGGGCGCTTGGGGGCTTGGATGGGAAGTCTGGATGGATGGGATGGAAATCACACAATTTACCTACTTTCAGGCAATAGGAGGTATTGAGCTAAGACCTATTACAGGTGAAATCACTTATGGAATAGAGCGATTGGCGATGTATCTTCAAAAAGTCGATAGCATCTTTGATTTAAAATGGAATGATGAACTGACCTATGGAGATGTTTATCAACGTAACGAAGTAGAATGGAGCCATTACAATTTCGAAAAAGCGTCTACTTCAATGTGGTTCAGACATTTTGATGACTATGAAAACGAAGCGAAACAATTGATTGCGAATAACCTCCCTATCCCTGCTTATGACTTTGTCATGAAGGCGTCTCACGCATTCAATTTACTTGATGCACGTGGAGTCATTTCTGTGACGGAGCGAACAGGTTATATTGGCAGGATTAGAGAATTGGCGAAACAAGTGGCAGAAAGTTACATAAAAAGTCGCGAAGAGCAGGGCTTTCCCTTACTTAAACATGTTAACCCCCCGTCTTCAATTTCTCAACCCTGCTCTAAAATAGCTGAAGATTTAATTAATGTTCATCCTGACGATACGGATGATTTTGTTATTGAAATTGGTTCTCAGGAATTACCAGCTTCGTTTGTCTCGATAGGAGGTCAAAATTTAGAACGTGCAATTCGTTCTTTACTCGAAAAAGAAGGCATTTCCTTTGAACGTATTGTCGTTTATGGCACTCCTCGAAGAATTGCTGTTTACATTTACCAACTTTCTAAGGGTAAACCTTCTCAAACAATTGAAAAAAAAGGGCCGCCTGTTGAGCAAGCGTATCAAGTTGATGGAACGATCAAAGTCGCTGGAGAAGGTTTTTTCCGCTCGCTAGGAATGACTGCTCCAACACTAGCCGCAATCCAAAAACATGAAATTAGTGGGATTGAAATTCGCCCCATTAAAGGGGTTAACTACTTGTTTGGTTCAGTTAAACAAGAAGGGAAAGCAACAGCCTCTATTTTAGCAGAAAAACTTCCTTTCTTAATTGGTAGTTTAGACTTTCCCAAGAAAATGCGCTGGGCAGATTTAGAAATAACTTACGCAAGGCCCTTAGAATGGGTTTTAGCTTTATTTGGAAAAGACATCATTCCTTTTGCCATTGGAAATCTTTTTTCGGACAGAATAACTTATGGACACAGACAACTATCTCCTCAAGCAATTCATCTTGACCATGCAAAAAACTATCTAAAAAGTCTTCATCAACATTCTGTGATGGCCGATCCCAACGAACGCGAAGAATCGATTCTTGAGCAATTGTCAAATTTAGAAAAACAAGAGCAAATCCAGATTATTGAAAAAAATCGTGTGATTCCTCAAGTTCTTAATTTAGTAGAATGGCCCTATTTAACAATTTCTACTTTTCGTGAAGAATTTTTAAAAGTGCCTAAAGAAGTTTTAATTTCTGAAATGGTTGAGCATCAAAAATATTTCCCTGTCACTGATTCAAATGGAACGCTAAAGAATCTTTTTGTGATTACGGCGAATATTATTCCTACAGAACAAATCAAGCAAGGGAATCAAAAAGTACTCTCTGCTCGTTTATCCGATGGTGTTTTTTTGTATGAAGAAGATTTAAAAGTCCCTTTAGCCTCTTTTAATGAAAAACTGAAAAAAGTCACATTTCAAAAAGAATTAGGCACTGTTTATCAAAAAGTAGAGCGAATTATCCAACATGCTAAAGTTTTACAAACACTTCTCGGCATTAGCACTCCTATTTTAGTCGAACGTGCAGCTTTATTAAGTAAAGCTGATTTAGCTTCTAATATGGTTTATGAATTTCCTGAATTGCAAGGAACAATTGGTCGTTACTATGCTCTTGCCAATCGAGAAGAGGCTGAAATTGCACAAGCTATTGATGAACACTGGATGCCAAGAGGAGAAAATGCCCCTCTTCCTGAAACAGAAACGGGAACCATTATTAGTTTAGCAGATAAATTGGATAACTTAATTGGCTGCTTTAGCATTGGTCTTAAACCAACGTCTTCAAGTGATCCTTATGCCCTCCGAAGACAGGTATTGGGAGTCATTAAAATGTTAATTAAAGGCCAATATTCCCTGCATTTAGAAGAATGTTTAGAGAAATGTATTAGCCATTTTCCGACTCACATTGTGAAAGACAAAAAGCAAATGACTCAAGATATCTTAAGTTTCATTACAAATCGTATTAAAACCGTTTTTCAAGATTATGGATTTCATAAAGATGAAATTGAAGCTAGCTTAGCAAATGGTTGTCAAGATATTTATGATACTTTTTGTCGAGTGAAAGCGCTTCATAATTTTCGGCAGGGTTCTGCTAGCCAATTTCATTCGCTTTATGAGGTTTATAAACGAGCAAAAGGTCAGTTAAACGGTTACCAAACGTCAAATATATCTGCTGAATTATTAAAAGAGCCTGCTGAACAAAATCTCTACTCCTTGCTCGATAGGCAACAAAAAGCTTTTGCAGAAGCTATTAAGAAAAAAGATTACAATCAAGCTTATGCTTTGATTGCAACAATGCAACCCGCTTTAGCTGACTTATTTGAGCAGGTCAAAATTTTGGCTGATGAACCGCAAATTCGAGATAATCGCTTAGCTTTACTCAAACAAGTATTTAACTTTTTTGAGGAAATGTTAGATTTCAGCAAAATTCAAGAAAAAAACTCACTATTAAATTAGCTCTATCAAAATGATAGAGCTATGATTGATCATTTATAGAAAAGTTAAAGTATAATTTACTCCTAATGTAAACACTGAATGATTATTAGGATAAGTACCATTATTTAGTAGATAATATTCCCCTATAGATTTTGCTAAACTCTTATAAAACTTATCTTGATTTTTATTGTACGCTGGATTCTGATGAGGATTTGGAGAAATACGATAAGTTACTTCGGAATTTCTTACCCCATTCCTGTGAATGGTAATATCTCTTGGGCCAGGACCAGTTTTTGTAATTTCTCTATAATTAAATAGACCACTAATTTCTTCGTTATCTCTGTTTACCGTGCATGGCACAGAGCCCTTAACTCCTGGTTTTTCTCCGACTACACCTCCCAGTTCTAGTACGACTGTAGACGTATTTATTCCCACCATGTCTCGATTGGCAAATGTGACACTTCTAAGAATTCCTTGAGCAACTACTTGCTGAGAAGATTGTTTATTTTTTGATGCCCGGTCAAGAGCTGAGTAAATATCAATAACTTTTAATCCTTCACTTTCCCCTTGATGGATGGCGTGCACACGGCCGTTATACAATGACATTCTAGGTGCTCCACTTTCTCCTCGATTTGTTCCTGATGAACTCTGATCAGATCGAGTTGCATAGCTTCCACCCATCGATTCGAAGGACCTAACATGTGGATTTAGTGTTCCTTCTTTCTCTTTGAAATACATTTGTATTGATTTTCCAAATCCCGGTTGAATATCCAAAGTTATGAATTTAAAATTAGCATGCGCAACATGCAGAATTTTAAAATCCAAGTTACTCAATTCACCGTTAGATCCATCAAAAATGACCTCAGCTTTAAAGATGCCTCTTGTACCAGAGTGGACGTGCGCATATTTTCCTTCAACACAGTGCCCAGAGGTAAGCAAAAGATCTGTTGCAATTGCAACCCCATTTCCCATAAAACGATTTGTTTCATTATAGATTGGTAGGGTTGCTTGATAAAGAGAATTAACAGTTTGTTTTATCTCACCACAACTGGCAGACCAATACGCGTCAAGAGTATATTCTGATTTTTGTCCACAATTATCGCCAATAGGCGCCCCAACTGTGCTATCGCTGTTATATGCACCCAACATTTTAAACAACTCCTACTTCATTTTAAATTTAAAATATAAGATTTTAACTTAAAAAAATAAAACCTTTTCAAATTAAGTATATAAATTTGAAATTTATGCGATAGGTAATTTTTGAACCAACTTTACCTAGTGTAGATTTTTAGAACCGAGCAGAAGTTTAATTATTCCATTAGTCGTGTAAACTTATTTAAATATTATTTAGAGACAGCTTTTTTAGGGAAAGAAACGATCTTTTTGATCTGATAAAGGCAAAGGACACTCTGCTTTAGACTTGAATCGATAGCGATAACGGGCCACTAAACGATAGATCCAATCAAATAAAAAAGAAGGAAGAAAATATAGCACCCCTAGAAAGGTCCATCCTTTTCCAATTAACCAACAAATCCTAAAAACGGCCTGACTGCTAATACAAATTTTGAAATGAGGATTCTTAAAATTTTCAATGAAAACGAGGGTGTCAATATTTCTAGCGGTAAAAGGTAAGTGAGAAAGGCGCTGCTTGGCAGTTTCACCTTGTAAGGGAGCAAAGGCAAATTGTCTATTATGATCGATTTTAATCAAAAACTGAACAAGTGAATCACAAAGTCCACATTCTCCATCATAAAAAACTAAATGATTGCATTCATTCATTTGACAATAGGAGGATTTCGTTTTAACTCATCAAACTGTTTAATCAACTCCATCACCTCATCGTCTGAGCAATGACCACTTTGCACTTTAATTTTAATTTCCTCTCTTTTGTGCATCCAATTTCGATCTAATATTTTTTTGACTGTTTCAATTAGCAATTGCTCAGCTTTTTCTTTGTTCACCTTTTTTTGCAATAGGTCTGATAAAACCAACTGTCCCTCTGCATCATCTAAGTCAATCGCTAGCGATAATAAATCACAGGAGCGTTGATTCTCATAATTATTACGATAGATATCATAAATTTTTTGACAAATGGCGACACGAAAATCTTCTTTTACTAAATTTGTTCTGACTATTTCAACCAGCTTTGTCTGCTCTTGACCCAGTAATAAAAGCCATCTTAGAAGATCTGTTTCTAAAATTCGGTCAGGGTCAATCGTTTGCGCCCCAACGCTTGCAGATTTTTTGATATATATATTGGGTAAATGGTTTTTGCCCACACCGATAATTTCTTCTGGTACTTTCATGAGATGGGCTAATTTCCGAAGAGTTTCATGAACCATGAGAGGATGATCCCATTCACGAATAAGCTTAGTTGCTTTTTGAACTAGCTCATTTTTAGCGGCAGGAGAATCTAAATTTAAGTCTTGGGAGAGATGTTTAATTAAAAAATTCAAATAATCAGAGCTATTTTTGAGCAATTCTAAAAAAGCTTCAGGTCCTTGCTCTCTCAAAAAACTATCGGGATCTCCCCCAACTGGCAATTGCACAATGCGAACTTCAATCCCCTCTTTTTGAAAAAGATGGCCTATTTTGCTTGTTGCTTCTTGCCCAGCAAGATCAGAGTCGAGAGCTAAAAAAACTTGATTCACACCTAAATTGATCAGTTCTTGAACATGCCCTTCACCAAATGCTGTTCCTTGCCCTGCCACTGTTAAATTAAATCCCATTTGAATGAGACGAAGGGCATCAATTTGTCCTTCTACAATAATGGCTTTGCGCTCTTTTGCTATTCTGCGACGAGAATAATTCAATCCAAATAAAACCCGAGATTTTTTAAATAAGGAAGTTTCTGGAGTATTGATATACTTTCCTCCAAATGTTTCTTCCTTATATTTCCTTCCTGAAAAACCAATCACTCCCTGAGAATGGTGGTGAATGGGGAAAAGAATGCGATCATTAAAAAACTCTCTGACTTGACCATCTTTATTTACACTCAACAAACCAGCTTCTAATAACGAGTCATTTTTGATTCCTTTTGCATGCATAAATTTACGAAAAATCCCTGCCGTTTTCGGAGCCAATCCCACTTGAAAATGGCAAATAAAATCTAAATCAATGCCTCGATTATAAAGATAATTTAATGCTTCATGCCCCTCTTCTGAATAGAGCAGACAATAATGAAAAAACTGAGAAGCAGTCTCTAATGCTAACTTTAAAAAAGCTTTGGTCACCCCTTTTTTTTCTTCTCGATCTTCCACTAGTTCTAAATGAACCTGAAAGCGTTGGGCTAAACTTTCAACTGATTCGGCAAAACTGAGCTTTTGATGGGACATCAAAAATTGAATTGCATCTCCATGGGCTCCACAACCGAAACAATGATAATGAGAATCTCCTTTTTGAACGATAAAAGAAGGAGATTTTTCATCATGAAACGGACAGAGACCTTTATAAGAAGCTCCACTGCGCTTAAGTTCGATATGAGAAGATAATACTTCGACTAAATCGACTCGTTGTCTCAGATTTTCTAAACTTTCTTTATTAAAAATAGGCATCCTTCATTCTCCTTAGTCGAGCCATTATTATAAGGATTTTAACTTAAATTTGCATCGAAGAAGGTTTGAGAAATCTATTTTTTTTAACAAACAAATTTAATTTTTTAACGATTAAAAAAATCGATAACAAACATTTATTTTTGGTAAGTTTCATTTTTAAATTACCTTAAAGCAAGCACTAATAGCAAAAAAACTAAAATTACGTTATAATAATAAGTCAAGTTTTTAATTCGATAAAGTATTTGAATAAAGAATAAAACTTTTCGTTATATTCAAAGTGTTCGTTATCAATACCGGGCAGAATAAAAGGCAACGATGGAACAAATCTGCGGTTACGTTGAAAGATTGACATTTCATAATTCAGAAAATGGATATACCGTTGCACAGCTCCAGCAACCAAAACAAAGTGAATTAACTTGTATTGTTGGGTGTATGCCAGGTATTCAGCCAGGAGAAACGATTCGCTGTAACGGAAACTGGAAAACGCATCTCATTCATGGAAGACAATTTGAAATATCTAGTTTTCGAATCGAAGCGCCCGCCGATATTTTAGGGATCAAGAAATATTTAGGGTCTGGCTTGATTAAAGGAATTGGACCGAAATACGCCACTCGCATTGTAGATATTTTTGGAATAGACACTCTAAAAATTATTGAAGAGTCTCCCCAAAGGCTATTAGAAATTGAAGGACTGGGAGCCAAACGAGTTGAAAAAATTCAAGCCTGTTGGATCGAACAAAAATCAATTCGAGATGTCATGATTTTTCTTCAAGGGCATGGCGTTAGTCCAGCGTTTGCTCAAAAAATTTTCAAAAAATATGGTTCGCAAAGCATTTTAAAACTTAAAGATAATCCTTATTGCTTGGCTCGAGATATTTTTGGAGTGGGCTTTAAAACTGCTGATACAGTTGCTCAAAAAATGGGCATTTCTAAAGATTCAGAGCAAAGAATTGGAGCAGGAATTGAGTATGTTTTATCTCAATTATCGGGAGATGGGCATGTTTGCTATCCGGTCGATGAGTTTTTAAAAGAGGCTGAAACTCATTTAGAAGTAAAGGCAGATTTGATTGAAAAAAGACTCGAAGGGCTTCAAAGTGAAGAAAGAATTATACTCGCTCAATTAATTCATGAAGGAAAAAAACGGGACTTTATTTGGATCAAGCCATTATTTATTGCCGAAACAGGAATTGCACGAGAGCTTAAAAGACTCAAAAATGGAGTCAGTACCTTTCGTTCAATTAATAAAGAAAAAGCTGTGGAATGGGTACAGGCACAGTTAAAAATTGAATTAGCTCCTAACCAAAAAGAAGCCGTTGCCAAAGCAATTTCGACAAAATTACATATTATTACAGGTGGCCCAGGAACAGGGAAAAGCACAATTACAAATGCAATTTTACAGATCACTGCGATTCTAACTCAAAAAATTTTGTTAGCAGCTCCAACAGGAAGAGCAGCTAAACGAATGAGCGAAATTACCAAACGAAAAGCCTCTACGATTCACAGCCTTCTGGAATATGATTTCAAATCAACAGGAGGTTTTAAACGAAATCGAGAAAATCCTTTAGATTGCGACTTAATCATTATCGATGAAGCCAGTATGATTGATACGTTTTTAATGTACAGCCTTTTAAAAGCGCTACCCGACCACACGCGAGTGATTTTTGTTGGGGATATTCACCAATTGCCGAGCGTAGGACCGGGTAACGTCTTAAGTGACATGATTACGTCTCTTACCATCTCTGTAACGACATTGAAAGAAATTTTTAGACAAGCGGCAGGTTCTCACATTATTACAAATGCCCATCGAGTCAATAAAGGAATGTTTCCCAGCCTTTATAATGGACAAAACAGTGACTTTTTCTTTATCGAATGTCAGGAAAATGAAGAAGTTTTAAATACTATACTCAAATTGGTCTCCCAAAGACTTCCTAATCGCTATGGATTTAATCCTAATCAAGATATTCAAGTATTGGCCCCTATGAAAAAAGGGTTAATTGGCACAGAACACCTCAATCAATCCCTACAAATGATTCTTAATCCAAAAGAACACGCTCTTTTTAGAGGAGGACAAAAATTTCAAGTGGGTGATAAAGTCATGCAAATTCGCAATGACTATCAAAAAGAAGTTTTTAATGGAGATATTGGTTATATTCTCAACATTGATTCAGAAGAACAGCAAGTTTTAATTCAATTTGAAGATAAAGAAGTTGTTTACGATTATACTGATTTAGATGAATTGATTTTAGCTTACGCTATTTCCATTCATAAATTCCAAGGAAGCGAGTGTCCTTGCGTTGTCATGCCAGTTCATACAAGTCATTTTATGTTACTTCATCGCAATTTACTTTATACAGGCATTACACGTGGAAAAAAACTTGTTGTTTTGGTTGGCACTAAAAAAGCTTTAGCAATTGCTGTCAAAAAAGATGATGTTCAAAAAAGATATACTAGCCTTCAAAATGCTTTAATGGAAATTATTTAATGTCCAAAAAACAAACTACACCTATTTTTAAATTATCCAAATTAAAGAAATCTTCAATCAGTAGCTTACTTGCCTTACTTGTATTTGCTATCTATCAATTTTTGTCCGATGAAAAGCAAGTAACTTCCCCTTCTCGCAACCAAGAAATTGCTTATACTACTCCAGCTTCTATTCCTGTTACTTCTGATACCATTCAGTTTTATTCCAACCAAACGGAAGATGACTTAACACAACTTTATCTTTCTACTATTCAAAATGCTAAACAGTCAATTACCTTTTCGATTTATTCATTGATGAATCCCGAAGTGATTCAAGCTCTTAATCAAAAAGTAGATGAAGGAATTTCCGTTCATATTGTTTGTGACGCCAAAGCTTCTGTTGGAATTTCTCGAAAAATCCCCAAAGCCTCTATTGTGAAAAGAATTTCTGCTGGATTAATGCATCAAAAAATCTTAATCGTAGATAAAGAAAAAATTTTATTGGGTTCTGCTAACATGACAACCGATTCCTTGAATGTTCATGGAAACTTAGTTTTTGCTTTTGAACATCCTTTTCTTGGCCAGGCTTTGTTCGAAAAAACATTGAGTATGGATGAAGAGGGAAATAGTAAAAAACTCATGCATTGCCAAGCGCAGCTAGGTCAACAAAACCTAGAGCTTTGGATCCTTCCAGATGATCAACAAGCTGTTAATCGCATTTTGCAGTTAATTCAATCTGCAAAAAAAACTATTAAAGTCGCAATGTTTACCTGGACAAGATCTGACTTAACTCAAGAGCTTATCCAGGCAGCAAAACGTGGCGTCAAAGTGGAAGTCGTGATTGATCGTTATTCGGGAAAAGGAGCTAGCGCAAAAGTTGTAAATTCGCTAGCCAATGCAGGAATTCCCATTCGATTGAGCACAGGCCAAGGTCTATTACATCATAAATTTGCTTATATAGATGAGGATACTTTAATTAATGGCTCCGCTAATTGGACGCAATCGGCTTTTAAAGTCAATGATGATTGTTTTGTTGTTTTAACTTCCTTGTTACCTCAGCATAAAATGAAAATGAATCAATTGTGGAGTGCTATTAATAAAAAATCAGAAAAAGTCTCAATAAATAAAAAAAAGGGCCAAAAATGAAAATTGGTTTATTGGGATATGGAAAGATCGGGAAATTAATTGAAAAAATAGCTTTGGAAAAAGGACATGAAATCATTGCTATTATCACACGTGAGGATAACGATTTTCAAAAAAAATTAGAGCAGGTAGACGTATTAATTGACTTTAGTCATCCCGAGGTTGTTTTGGATCATATCAATTGGAGTATTATCTTAAATAAACCTATTGTCATTGGAACGACAGGATGGGAAGATCAATTAGAGCAAGCGCGCGAACAAATTCAAAAAAGTACGACCGGCTGCTTGTATTCGCCTAATTTCTTAATTGGTGTTCAATTATTTAAACAAATAGTCTCTTATGCAGCTCAATTAATCCGTCCTTTTGAAGAATTTGATATTGCTGGAGTCGAGCTTCATCATAACAAAAAATTAGACACACCGTCAGGAACCGCAAAAGCCTTAATTAAAAACATCCAAGAAGTTTTACCCCACTATTCATTGAAATTTAGTAGCATTCGATGCGGACATATGCCTGGTACGCATACCCTTTATTTTGATAGCCCAACGGATACAATTATCCTCACTCATGAAGCAAGAAATCGCGAAGGTTTTGCTATGGGAGCTATCAAAGCAGCTGAATGGTTGAAAGATAAACAAGGTTTTTTTACCATTGAAGATTTAGTATTTTAGACAGTTTAACCGAAGCAAAATATGTATTTAAAAGGTCTTTATACAGCCTTAATTACCCCTTTTACCCCAACTGGTCAATTAGATGAAGAAGGGTTAAAAAAGCTTATTCAGATTCAACTTCACCATCAAGTAGATGGGGTTGTCGTCTTAGGAACAACTGGGGAATCCCCTACGTTAACACAAATTGAAAAAAGACGGATTATTGAAATAGCATTAGAAGAAATTCAAGGCCGAATAAAAGTGATTGTTGGCACTGGAAGCTATTCAACGCAACAAGCAATTGAACAAACTCTTCAAGCCAAACAAATGGGTGCTGATGCTGCGTTGATTGTCACCCCTTATTATAATAAACCAACTCAAGAAGGAATATTCAAACACTTTGAAGCGATTAATCAAGCAGTCTCTTTTCCGATTTGTCTCTATAACATTCAAGGTCGAACGGGACAAAATATTCAAACGCATACGCTTAAACGAATCAGCACTCTTTCTTCGATTATTGGCGTAAAAGAAACATCCGGAGATATCAATCAAATCATGGATGTCATCGAAGCGTTTCGCCAATCTCATCCTAACTTTGCTATTTTATCTGGTGATGATGCTTTAACTCTTCCTATGATTGCTTTGGGAGGGCATGGCATTATTTCTGTTGTCAGCAATTTAGTTCCTGCCGCAATGAAATCTCTAGTGAATGCGGCGCTAAATGGAAATTTCAAAAAAGCACGAATAATACATAACCAACTTTATTCTTTCATCAAAGCTGCTTTTATCGAAACCAATCCGATTCCGATTAAAGCGGCCTTATCTTTAAGTAAACTGCCAGCAGGTTCCTGCCGTCTCCCTTTATGTGATCTCAGTCAGAATCATTCCCAAAAGCTAGCTCAAATTCTTAATGAACTTCCTCAAGAGTGGGTCTCTCATGGTTAAGCGTAATGTGCATTTGACAAAACTCCAATCAGGATATTTATTTCCAGAAATCAATCGAAGGAAAAATGAATTTTTAAAAAAACATCCTTCCGCTCAATTAATTAATTTAGGCATCGGTGACACTACACAACCCATCCCTCTTTATATTTCTGAAGCGATGCAAAATTTTGCCAAACAATTAGCCTCAGAAAAAACTTACAGGGGTTATGGAACAGAACAGGGTTCGATACTTCTTAGAGAAGCGATTGCTGAGCAGTATTACCAAGGCAAAATTGATTCTCAAGAAGTTTTTGTTTCAGACGGATCAAAATGTGATGTGGGTCGTTTGCAAATCCTTTTTGGATCAGATGCAACTATCGCCGTACAAAATCCTACTTATCCTGCTTATGTAGATACCGGTGTGATTAATGGGCAAACATCCTTCTTTCACACAGCTACTAAACAATATCAGAGAATAACTTATATGAGTTGTTTACCTGAAAATAATTTTTTTCCTGACTTAGCAAATTTACCAAAAACAGATTTGATTTATTTTTGTTCTCCTAATAATCCAACGGGCAGTGCTGCAACACACGAACAATTAAGGGAATTAGTTCAATTTGCCAAAAAGCGCCAATCTATCATTATTTTCGATGCTGCTTATGCAAGCTTCGTCAGAAGTTCACATATCCCTCGTTCAATCTATGAAATTGAAGGGGCGAAAGAAGTGGCCATTGAAGTAGGCTCTTTTTCTAAAATGATTGGGTTCACAGGTGTTCGCTTGGGTTGGAGTGTTGTTCCAAAACAACTGCGTTTTGAAGATGGCCATTCAGTTCAACAAGATTGGGAGCGAATTGTCTGCACTTTTTTTAATGGCGCCTCAAATATTGCCCAAGCAGGAGGATTAGCCGCCCTGCAAAAAGAGGGATTGCAAGCCATTGACGAACTTTCCAGCTATTATATGAAGAATAGCAATATCCTTAAAAAAGCTTTTGAAGAGTGTGGATATAAGGTGTATGGAGGAGAAAATGTTCCTTATCTATGGGTTCATTTCCCACAACTAACGTCTTGGGAAGCTTTTGAAATCCTACTTAAACAATCGCAACTTGTCAGCGTCCCAGGTAGTGGATTTGGATCGGCTGGAGAAGGGTTTTTGCGCTTTAGTGCTTTTGGTAAACAATCTGACATTACTGTCGCTTTGCCCAGAATCAAACATGCTTTATTGAAGATTAAGCCTACAGTTTACTGATTGAAGGAATTTAAGCTTGTTCACTTAAAAATCTTTGACAAGCATCTCAAATAGATCTAGTCATTTTCTGTCGTAATTAGAATCACTTAAGTTGAATAAAATCTTTAAACCTAGATCTAATTTGAAGGTTTTCAACTATAAAATAATTTGTTACCCATGCAAGAATTTTGATTTCCTCTTCAATGAAACAATCTCTAAATTCCTTGAAGTTTTTTGATTCAGCTTTGAAGTTGAAAAAATTATAAAATAAACAGCTGCAATGACAGACTTGAGCGACGATGATAAGAATAGCTATTTTTTAAAGCTATTTTTTGAAAGATTAGGGCTTAAAATCTTCTTTTAGCTTGACGTTGGGATTATTGTCATGAGTAACGCTATAACGTTGATTTCTATAATAAAAAATTCATCTAGCAAAGATTTTACATTAAATGAACTTTCTCCAACGATTGCATTTTTTATAAAAAGCAAAATATATTCAATAGTTTTTATAAATCGATAATAATCGAATAATAAACAATTAAATATTAGACATAAAATTATTTATAACTATCAATCGCAACAAATAATTAACATACATTATAAATGATAGCATAACAAATAAAATGAAGCACAAATGCGAAATAGATTGCTATTTTTTAAATTTATTTCTATAAAAAATATTTATTTAAACAAAAGGAGTAATCTATGTTATTTAATCGCTCGTTCAATATTGGTTTCTTTTTACTTGCTATTTATCTGATTTTAGTTGGATTAGTCTCGATCGTTGGAGGGTTAGTTTTGCCTCCTTTATTAATGGGAATTTTAGCTCTTTTGTCAGGAATTTTCATTCTGATGAGACGTTAAACCCAAATTTAAGCTTATACATAAAATATTTATTCATTATTTAAATACTGAGTGTATAAGCTCTCACTTACACCCTGTCGCTCTGGGTAATAATCCTTGCTCTAAAACCCCACCAATGTTATCATATTTTTCCAATATGATTCTCAGGTGAAGGTTAATCGTGTCTGTTATTCAACTTGCGATGATTTTTTTTATTGTCACTAATCCTATCGGCAATTGTCCTACCATTATTACCCTTATTAAAGACTATTCAATTAAGCAACAGCAAAAGATCTTATTTCGTGAATCGATATTTTCGATGATTTTAGCGATTCTTTTTCTGTTTTTAGGCGAGATATTCCTTACAAGTTTTCAAATTCAAAACTATGCTTTGACAATTAGCGGAGGCATTCTTCTTTTCATTGTCGCCCTTAAAATGATTTTTTCTGATCGATTGAAAACGAAAACGGATACACCCAAACAAGCCCCATTTATTGTTCCTATCGCCACCCCTCTTTTATCAGGTGCTGGACTCCTCACAATGATCATGCTTTATTCCAAAGAAGAAGCTAACGACTTAAAAATGTTATGTGCCATTTTGCTAGCATGGGTTGGAATTACTATCGTCTTAGTCACAGCCCCTTATTTACAAATATTTCTCGGTAAACGTGGTCTAGCAGCCTTAGAACAATTAACGGGGATGTTACTTGCCATGATCGCCATTCAAATGATCGTTCAAGGATCTGGTCTGTTTTTAACTCTTCTATTCGCTGTTTAAACTTTGAGAAGCCCTTTCCAGGAGTATGAAAATGAATATCTTTAACATTGCACTTGTTCTTTTTTTTATCATGGACCCTATTGGAAATATCTCTTCTTATCAAACCATGGTCAAAGAGCTCGATCGTAGACATCAATCTAAAATTATTTTTAGAGAAATGCTCATAGCTCTTGTCGCAATGATTTTTTTTAATTATATAGGAGAATTTATTTTTGATTTTCTCGATTTATCAGAAACAACCGTGCGTCTTTCTTCAGGGATTATTTTATTTCTGATTGCTATCAAGATTCTTTTTACTGCAAATGATAGCCCACGAGCCAACCTTCCTCAAGGGGAGCCATTCATTTTTCCTTTAGCCATTCCACTGATTGCTGGGCCTGGTTTAATGGCAACCATTATGTTATATGCTCATCTTGAACCTTACCAATCCATTATGCTAGCATCAATCTTGATCGCTTGGATTTTGTCCGTAATCATTCTGTATTTTTCAAAGAAAATCAAATCTTTCTTAGGAGAAAGTGGGTTGATGGCCAGTGAGAGAATGATTGGAATGGTGCTTGTTTTGATTGCAGTTCAAAGATTTTTAGAAGGCATTTTACTTTTTTGGACTACACAACCCAATCCGACTTGAGTCTCTCTAAAAGTATGCAAAATATTAAATTGAAGATTGCTTATGATGGACAGGCGTACTTTGGCTGGCAAAAAACTCCTGCCGGCCCAAGCGTTGAAAAAACGCTTCAAAAAAATTTGGAACAAATACTGCAACATACAATTTCTTTGCAGGCAGCAAGCCGTACAGACAAAGGTGTACATGCACGAGGGCAAATAGTCAATTTTTTAACAACAAAGTCTATTACAGATCTACAAAAATTTATTCTCAGTTTAAATAGTTTGCTTCCTACAGATTTACGTATCTTATCGGCAGAAAAGATGCCTTCGACTTTTCATCCCACTTTAAATTGTATCGCCAAGGAGTATTGTTATTATATTTGTTATGATTTTGTTCAACTTCCTGAATACCGTCCCTATTCTTGGCATTGCCCTTTCCCTCTTATGTTAGGAAAAATGGCACAAGCTATTTCTGTACTTATTGGCGAACATGACTTTTCTGCTTTTTGTAATTTAAAAAAAAATGTTAATTATACAGATTATATTCGACGTGTCCAAGCAATTCACCTGGAAGTCCTGAATCATAAACGTCTTTGCATTCGTATTAAAGGCAATCATTTTTTATATAAAATGGTGCGAAATATTGTGGGTACTTTAATTTATGTAGGAAAGGGAAAGCTAATGGTAGAAGATATCCCTTCAATCCTTCAGTCTCAAGATCGAAAAATGGCTGGNGTGACAGCCCCCGCACACGGACTTTTTCTTCAAACAGTTCTTTATTAAAATTTTAGGTTTATTTGCTTGTGTCTCGTTTTTTGCCATTTAAGCTTTAGTCGAAAAAGTGGAAAGGTATTCTACAAAAAGAACGACTCCAAATCCTATGGCTATACAAACAATAGACTTTATCAAAATAAATGAAGACAAGGAAGGGAAATAAGGAGTTTCTAAAAACAGTTGAGGCCCTTTATGAAGCTTTAAAGGAGCTAATAGATACTTATAAGTCCAAAAAGGCCAAACCGAGCGCAAGGCTCCAATCATGAAACCTGAAAGAACAGCGATACTGATATCTGGATAATTTTTTAAAAGTGCGCTTGCTATTCTTGCAAAACAAAACCCTCCTATCACAATCCCAAGCAAAAGATTGAAAAGCACCAAAACAGCTTCTTGATCTATATGTAAATATTTCAAACCGGTCACTAAATCTGCTAATGAGGCGATAATTAATGGATACACTCCCAGAAGCACTAACAAATAACTTCCCGACACTCCCGGTAAAAGCAAAGCACACACAGCAATCGCTCCACAGATAATTAACCAACCATCAAAAAAACCAACATGATGAACTTTAGCAAATTGCCGGCTTTCTCCGAGAACTTGGCCTTGCTTATCAAAAACAAGAGAAGTAGGAGTGATGTTTTTTTTCGCTGTTAGTACACTTAAATCCGAAGCTGATAAATTTTTAAGCAGTTTTCCATCGTAATTAACAAGTTCAACGGGAAAACTTCCTAAATCTAATCTGACAGCATATTTCCCTTCTCTGCTATTTGAAAGAGTGAAATCTGTTAAAAAGTAAGCTGTGCTCAAGCCAATAATCAGAGCGATCACTTTGAACCAAGACCATTTTTTGACCTGGCGAATACAAAAAACAAAAGAAGCTAAAATCAATCCAAGAAAAAGAGAATAAAGATAAATACGGTAAGTTTCGTTTGAAAGAATCCAATGCAGAAAGCTGGAAAAGAATATCATTGAGCAAGCAATCCCTGAGACGAGTGTCAATAAAAATTTCCACTGTGTTTTTTTCAGAAATTGACTCCATTGAAAAGCAAATAAAAGTTTTAAAGTATCGGTATTAAAACTTTTTAAGCTTTCTAAAAGAGCTTGATAAAATCCCATAATAAAAGCAATCGTACCACCTGAAATTCCTGGAATCAAGTCTGCCATTCCCATGCATAATCCGCAAAAAAAGAGATAGACTCCCTTAAAAGGCATCAAAGAACTCCCAAGATCTTAGCTACATACCACGCAGCAAATAAAACACCCATAAAAGCCAAAACCCACATGACATTAGGAACCCATTTGACACTCGCACCAGGGTTACTTCTGACCTCTAAAGTTCCAATTCCATAAGCAAATTCCTGTGCTTCTGGTCTATTAAAAATATAGGGTTTTTCCCTGATAATAGATTCCCCATCAATTCCTAAAAAAGAAGCATATTGTTTAAAAAAACCTTGGGCATATACGGGCGAAATTAATTTTTCCATCTCCCCTTCTTCTAAAGCTTGTAAATAGACCATTCTGATTGAAGTTGCATTCTCAGCTTCTTTTAAAGAAATCTTTAATTGTTTCCGTTTTTGCCTTAATTGCTCCCCAATTTCTTTGATCTCTTTTTGGAGAACTGGGTCTAATTCCAAGCTATTTTTTTTACGTTCCACTCTTTTCTCCTCATTTGGACTAAACTCAAGCATAAATTTATACATGATTTTACATTAGACTTCCTGCTAAATCCATTAAAATTAAAAAATGGATGAGTTCAAATGGGATTTAGATAGCAAGTAGAATTTAAATGTGATAAAGTTTTTTGCAATTAATATTTAATTTCGTCTGCGTTTTGCAAATGCGTATTCGCAGCTAGTGAAATTCCTTTTTTAGATGATTAATTTATACCTCATGAGCAGTTTGCCTCCTTTCGTTACAACACTTGACTTAAAATTAGCAGAAAAATTGCTGAACGATCTTCAACAACAAGGTTTTTCCATCACTATACCCGCCTATACTCGCTTTTCTGCCAGTAAAAAAGGATTAACATGTACTCTTTATACATCAGGGAAGTTAGTCGTCCAGGGCAAAGAGCAAGCTCATTTTATTGAGTTTTATCTTGAACCAGAAATTTTAGAGTCCTTTGGATTTAGCCATCCCACAACTAAAATAGATTTAACCCCACATATTGGAATTGACGAATCTGGAAAAGGAGATTTTTTTGGCCCTTTGTGTATTGCAGGTGTCTACATTCAGGCTAATCAATTTTCTAAATTACAAGCTTTGGGAGTCAAAGATTCCAAAACATTAAGTGATAAAACAATTAGACAATTAGCTTCTCAGATTAAAAATCTTTGCCTTTATCACATCGTCAAAATTAATCCGGCAAAATATAATGAAATTTATCAAGATTTCAAAAATTTAAATCGTTTGTTGGCCTGGGGGCATGCCACGACTATTGAGCAATTGATTCTTCAATCCGGCTGTCAAACAGTGATTGTTGACCAGTTTGCCGATGAAAAAGTAGTTTTACTGGCTTTAAAGCGAAAAAAATTAGATGTGAACCTCACTCAAAGGCATCGAGCAGAAGATGATTTAGCCGTCGCTGCCGCATCCATTTTAGCTAGACAAGCCTTTATTGATGGACTTGAACAACTAAGTAAAGAAATCCAAATTCCACTTCCTAAAGGAAGCTCTTCTGCCACACAAAAGGCTGGAAAAGAAGTATTAAGAAAATGGGGTGAAGAAAGATTAAGAAGCATCTGTAAGCAACATTTTAAAACTCTTGACGCAATTTTAGGTAAAGTCGGAAAATAGTGGCAAGAATTAGACCTTCTAACAAAATAAGTTGAAAAGTTAACATTTCGTTAGCCTTTCACTAACCAAATAATGATTAAATTGCAGGTCGTGCATGACAAATAAAACCTTAGTTTATTTAACTTTTCTTGTTTTAATTGGAATGGCTATTTTATTTGCTTTAAACATGACCTCATTATTAAGTGGTCAACCCGATAATCAAACATATTTAAAATACAATCAAGTGAGAGGCATAGCTGTTTCTCACAATAAAAAGCTTTACACACTTAATTTTAAACAACAAAATGATTTAATTGAGATATTGAACCGTGCAGTTCGTGTTGTTGGAGTTAAGCCTGGTAAAAGACAACGACCTAACATTGATCAAATCATTATTTATCAGTTCAAAGACCAGCCAGATATTGTGATCACTCCTATTGCTTATGTTGATAATAATCTTGTTTTTTCTGCACCCAGCTGGAATAAAGATACTTACTTAATGGAAATTAGTGATGGCCGATTACTGCAATTAATTTCTCAAACTTTTGATCCTTAAAATTCATGCTAAAACAACTCCGTATTCAAAATATCATTTTAGTCGAAAATGCCGATATTTCATTTAGCTCTGGCTTGAACATTCTAACGGGTGAAACAGGATCTGGTAAATCCGCTATTATGCATGGATTAAGTCTGGCAATTGGTGAAAGAGTCGATACCTCACTGATTCGCAAAGGATGCGATAAAGGTATTGTTGAAGCCATATTCGACATTGACCGTCTAGATTTGAACAATCTTCTTGAGGAAGGAGGAATTGATCACGAATCTCACCAAGATCTCATTATTAGACGAGAAATCGCGATTACGGGTAAGAATCGTATCTTTATTAATAATCAATCAGCTCAAGCCTCATTTTTGCGAAAATTAGGATCACAAATTGTTCAAATTGTCGGCCAACGAGCCAATCAAAATCTATTCAATCTTGATTATCATCGAGAGGTGTTAGATATTTATGGAGGTTTAAGTCCTTTTTTACAGCGTTATAAAGAAAGTTATATTTATGAAAATGAATTAAAAAAACGTTTAGACTTGTTGATTCAGCAAGATGCTCATCGAATGCGTGAAATAGATATTTGTAAAAGTGAATGGGAAGAGCTAGAAGAAGCTCAATTAAAATCTGGCGAAGACGAGGAATTGTTTACTGAATATACGATACTATTTAATAGTGAAGAATTATCTGAAAAAACCCGAGAAATTAACCAAGCTTTATCAGGAGAAAAAGTTTCTATTTTAGCGATCTTAAATCGCCAAAAACAAAATTTAGAATCTCTTAGTCATTTTGATCCCATTTTAAAAGAAGTTGAACAATCTTTTCAAAGTGTTTTTTTAGAGCTTCAAGAAATTTCCCATACTTTACGTCATTATCAAAACAAACTTAATCATAATCCAGAACGTCTACAAATTGTCAATGAGCGCTTAAGTCTTCTAAATCGCTTAAAACGTAAATATGGGGGAACAATTGATGAAGTAATTCATTATCAACAAGAGATTAAACAAAAACTTTTTCGATTAGAAAATACCGATATCGAAATAGAAGAACTTAAAATTGAATTACAACAAGCTCAGACAGATACGAATGATTTAGCTAGAATCTTGTCCGAAAAAAGAGTGCTACTTGCTTGTCAGCTTCAAACTGCTCTTAGCACACAATTACATTCTTTAAATATGCCCAAAGCAGAATTCAAAGTCATAATTGAACCTCAGAAAAGGACATCGATCGGAGATGATAAGATTGAATTTTTTCTTCAACCAAACGTAGGAGAACATCGAATTGCTTTAAAAGATGGCGCGAGTGGGGGAGAAATTTCTCGGGTGTTATTAGCATTACAAACGATTTTAGCTGGAAAAGAAAAAATTCTAACTTTGATTTTCGATGAAGTCGATGCGAATATTGGAGGTGAGACAGCTTCTATTGTAGGTGACAAATTAAAAGAAATTGGAAAGCAACATCAAGTCATCTGTATTACACATTTCCCTCAAGTGGCAAGTCTAGCCGACCATCACTTGCAAATTTCCAAAGTAGAAAAAGATGGCCGAACTCTCACTCAAGTCCAGAAACTCGACAAAATTTCTTGTCAACAAGAATTAGCGCGTATGGCAGGTCAAAGGTTTCTTGCTTTCTCACAATAACTCATTAATCACCTAATTTTCAATCAATTGTAACTCATTAGGAATGCGCTTTAATACTACTATGTATGCATTTCTATTTTGACAGAATTCTTCTCGAGAGATTCTTTCAATTGTTGACGCAGTATCATTGCAAACCCAATATTCATCACCTTGTTTTACGTAAGAAATATAATGCCCACAATTTAAGCCTCCTTGATGAACAACATAACTAGCTATTTCGTAGCGAGCACTTGAATGATCATTTGGTGACGGATCAAAATAAAGAGATAAATCAATTTCTAAATTTTCAGGAAAATCAACAGGATCTGTTATTTTTACTCGTTGTTCAGCATTGCCTGCAAATCTTTTTAGTTGAATAGGTAAAACATCAGGAAGTGATTTCAAACGCATCCAGGTTTGATATCTCTCAGGTCGAATAGGATCTATTTCATTCTCGACTTGTGTTAAAGCTTGCTCATTGACAATTATTCCTTCTGATGGAATAAAAGCTCGTCTATCTTCTACAGCCGCATGTACACATTCTTCTTTTTCAAATGAACAACGAATTAATTCTTCCAAACTTGATATATTTGTAACAAAAGGAATTTGGAGGATAGAAAGGGTTTCTTCACGACTTATAAATTGTCTCCCAGGCAAATCGACTGTTTCGGCAAATTTTTGAAAAGAATATGTATATTCTAAAATTTCAGTCATCAATACCTCAAATACACTAGAGGCATCTAATTGTCTTTTTAGGTTTTCCATTTCTAATTCTGGATGCAATTGAGATTTAAATAATAAATTACGCAATTTAAAAACAGATGAGCTTGGTTCACTAAAACGAGTAGCCAAAAAATAATCTACATAACTAATTTGATTTTCCGAAACTGGTTGATAGCTATTCAGTAGCAAGCTCAATTCATTTTTTAATATTTTCCTTCTTTCTAGACTTGATTTTTTATTTATCAATTCGAATTGTTTGTTATTTAAATCTTGCTCATTCAATTGCCCATTTGCTATTTCAAATTCTAGCTTAGCTATTGTTTCTTCTAAATAATCTTTTTGCAATCTATCTTTTACAATTGGCAAAGCAATCAGGGCCTGCAAAGAGCTATCTAGGTAACAACTGTTTCCTATATTTTTAAAATGAGGGGGTTTTTGTATACTTGAAGCTTGATAACCAAGCTTTTCAAATAATAACCAAATGCAATCTTGATATTCATGAGGTATCATTGAAGTGTAAGGAATAATGGCTTCTTCAATTTTTTTTGAGTCTTCATAAAGCTCTTTCATAATTTCAGGAGGGATGATGGAACCAGCTGGTAATAAAAGATTAAAAATTTCAGAAAACGCTTTAAGAATAGCTGGAGCTTCACAATCTAAATAACTTGCTAATTGATTATTTAAGTCGTCATATTTTTCTTTTAAAGCCTTAATATCATAATGAATAGGAAGAGGAGGCTGTCTTCTGCCAGTGATATCACTATAGTTTTTTAATTGCTCATAGATACCTGTAAATTCTTTAAATAAGTTGTAGAATGCATTTAAATCTCTTCTCAGAAGATTTTTTTGTTTGAATTGACAAGATAAAAGGAAAAATTGACTATCAAATTTAGCTCTCTTTAAATCAAAAGAGTTTAAAAGTTTTGTGAAAGAGTCGCTACGGACGTCAACTGAGGGAGAAAAAGCTAATCCCAAAAACGCTTCTCGTAAAACATAAATTTTTCGATCACAAATTTCTTTAATCAAATAATGACTATTCCAAATAAATTCCCTTTGCCGAATTGAACGATCCCAGATTGAATAAATTAATTTTGTAAGGGTAGTAACAATATAAGAAACATCATTTTTTCTAGAAACTTCTGGGATATGCGTGTCAGAAAATTGTGGTGTAATTGTTTTATCAGGGTATTCGATTCTTTGTAAAATTCCCATTTCATCATCTCAATAATTAAAAAATTTTAAACAAATTATCTTAGCATATAAATTAAAATTGATCAACAATATTACCACTATTTATAATTTTATAATTACTAATTTAAATTTGTTTTTTCTTACTCATAAACTCCAAATATAGATTAGTTTCAACTAATCAAAATTTAACGAAAAAATATTTTTAATTTGACGAAATTCAAAAAAATCGCTACAAGAGAACCAAATTTTATTTATGACAAGTTGACTAAAATTAGGCTACAACTAACAGTTATTGTTTTTTCAATAATGGTTAGTCGAAAATTAAATTTTAAGTTGCTTGCCTCTAGAAAAAATAAAAACTTGTTAGATATTTGTAAATTTGGGTAGGACAAGAACGTGAAAAAATTTTGGCTTTATGCATGTTTAACATTAAACTGCACTTTTTCTCTTTTAGCAACCGATATCGCTTTAGATTTTAGTGATTATGGAACAGAATCTCTAGTTAGAGATTCCAATAGTGAAACCTTTTATCATCAACCAGAGGAACAAAAATCATATCCTTATAATTTTAATGTTTACTTTGATAGCATTAGCGATGCCAAAATTGATCGAGGATATTACAAAGGTGATAAGGTTCGTTACAAGGCTGTAGAAGCAGAATTAGGAATGGTTTTCTATAATCGCCCTACCTATTCGGAAGCCGCTAATGTGGCAATCAGCTATACAGAGACATATTTACACTGGTCGGAAAATCCATGGTTTGACCAAGATCGTTTTCACACACTTTCTTTTAGTGTGGGCGGAGTGACTAAAAGACTTAGAAATTGGTTTTGGAGAAGTCAATTAGACATCAACTACGATACAACAGGAAGCTCGGTAAACTCTCAATATTTATATTATGATCTTCTCTTATGGGGTCGTTATGAATATAGCCAAAATTTTGGATTTCATATCGGTTTTATTGGCCAGACAGGCATGGGTCTAGATAAAGTTTACCCCATTTTGGGAGCTGATTGGCAAATGTCTAGAAACTGGAAATTGAATTTAGTATTTCCTGTTAATGTATCTTTAGAATACAACTTAAATAATCAGTGGTCTTTAGCAATTGCAGGTCGAAATTTTGATATTAGACACAGAGTAAAAAAAGATGAAAGTTACGGTAAATCATTAATTCGTTACCAAAATATAGGAGCAGAATTTGCAGTAAAATACAATACTGATTTTTTAACTGCGAATCTCCATGCTGGAACAACACTCGGCGGTAAGTGCCGAATTTCTAATCATAATAACCATCATCCTCATCATTACAATTTACGCCCAAGTGGTTATTTTGGCGGCGAAGTAGACATTAAATTCTAAAGAAAAAAACTTTGTCATTCAAACTTGAATGACAAAGTTTTATAGACCTAATTTCCACTAAAAATTTATTTTCATAAATTAAAATCAAGTTGACCTTGTGTTGACCTTCTATAAATCTATTAAAAATCGCAGTCCCTCTATCTCCAAGGAATTTTTAATCTAGGAACAGATTTTAACTTTCTTCAAATTATTTTCATTTTATTATCATTAAATTCTATTATAAATAAAAACCTATATTCCTTTATAAAATATTAATAAATTTATGTTTCAATAAACCTTTTATTCATTTTAATATGAATTTTACTATAGAAGGTCTTTATGAGTATTTCACTGAAAATTATCCATCAACAATTTAATGAAGCCCTTAACTCTAATCTCTATATTGGTATAAAAGAGAATAAAATTACTAAGACAAACAAAAAAGAAATTCCTCTTTCGCAAATTTACGCGATAGCTTCTGCTCAAATTTGTATTCATGCAACAAATTTGGAAAATATTAAAGATTTACAATTACTCCTTTGCGACGGAGAAAAATTTTATGCCAGATATTGCAGTCACACAAATACTTGGAAACGGTGGTTTCTAAAAAAATTGGAGCATTATTCCCCTGCCATTTTTAAATTTATTCTTCCTTGCTTATTTGCAAATGGAATTGAAGCCGCTGAAAAAAAAACTCAACAAGCGCATGAAAAATATCATAGCGAATTAAATAACCGCATTTCTATTTTGAAAACTTTACCTCATCCCTCTCCAGCTCCGACACAAATTCCTCCACCCTCAAGTCGTCTCACAGATTCTCCAACACAGGTTACATCATTTAGGCCAAATCCCATTTCTCCTACTTCCTCTTCAATGCTTCCTCAAACTTCTACTCTTTTCCACACAAAAACTTCACCAAATAACGAGCTGGAAACTGAACATTTACCCCAAGAAACAACTAGAATACCTAGCTCAGAAATTAATGAATTAAGAAAAAAAACAAAAAAATTAGCCCACGATGCAAAAGTTAAGGGTGAAAAGTGCCTCGACGTGGACCAATCACAAAAATCTATTGAACGCATTAAAACTTATTTATCGAAATTAAGTTTAGAAACTAAAGAGTCTTTGGAATCTTTAAAGGATGCGAATCATAGTCAGTTTATGCAGTCATTAAAAAAGATTTGTAAAGATTTTGTCCGTTTGACATTTTTCAAAGAATTGAAACCTTACAAAGATTCTTTTATAACTGAAACAGGTATCAGCCTTGAAGTTTTTGAATTAATTCTAAAACTTAAAACACTGTTTTTTCAAGGTTCAACGATTGATTTAACAGGAACAGTTCTAGCAGACGATTGGAAAGCTTCAAGCGAGTTTTTAAAATTTGGTTTACAAAAACTTGGTAACATTCAGAATTTTGTCTTTACAGATACATCTGATCGCAAAATTCCTGAACGACAAGTCTTTCAAAAACCACAACACATTAAATTTGACAATAAGCAACTAAACTATTTTAAACAATTTTTAGAGTCTCATGCTGACTATACGCCTCTTTCCTTGGAAATTCGATGCGAGTTTGAATGCTTTACTTTTGACACATTTAAAGATTTACTTACGCTAAAAGAAAGAATTCCTTCTATTTCTTTAATAGATTTAGAAATTTTAGATTTTAACAAAATGAATTTATCAGAAGAACAGGAAAAATATGTAATTGAAAATCTTTCCCAATTTTCACTCCCTCATCTTAAATCGTTAACTTTAAAATTGCATAAAAAAGCCTCTATTGAAGCAAAGTATTTTTCTCAATTGCTCCAGCTGTGCCCGACGTTAGATGTCATGCGGCAATGCTTATTTGCTTCTCAACAACCTAAAGACATTGATATCCCTTGTACTATCCTTTCTCAATCTTACGTGGATTTATCAGGCTATCCTCTCGAGCTTGTACAGCATCTACTTCCTCAATTTATCTATTTAGAACAATTAACACTGGACCAGAACGATTTTACTACTTTAGACTTAGAAAAACTTTATAATGAAGGACTGTTAAATTCTCTTCATACACTTGTCCTTCACAACGGAAAGCTTTCAACAGACGCGCTTTTTTTCTTAACCAAGCTCAATTCTTTAAAAATTTTAAGCCTTCCTCCTCTTTCACTAGGAAATTATTCGCTTAGTCAATTGCCAACATTTACAGATCCACAAGCAATTATCCGTTTCTATGTAAACCAACCTCTGACAAGACCTTACGCAATGGCTCTTTATACAGGACTTCCTTTGGCAGCCACTACTTTTCAAATTGTGCTTGCTCAAGGAGGAGAATCTCACGTATTTGCTCCTAATCACTTAATTTTAGATCCTGAAAGTGTTGCTTTATGGCTCCATGACAATCATTATATGCATCTACAACCACAAGTCAGTGTTCAATCAATCATTGCGGACAGTGTCGGAGAATTGAACGATTCAAACCTTGTAAGTTTTGTTGAAAAATTTCCTAATGTAAAAGAATTAAGTTTGCGTAACTGTCCAAGTTTGACCGGTACGGGAATTCGGGCATTAATAACAGAATGCCCTCAAATAGAAAAAATAGACTTGTGTGGATGCTTAGGAATCAATATCCAATTTTTGGAAAATAGTCACCACCTTATTGCAAACTCTCAGTTAATTATAGATATTTCGGATACAGGAATTTCTGCTGATGATGTTTGGATATACACACAATTTTTAAGTAAAAATCTTATTTTTGAGAAACTTTCATTAAAAATTAGGGACGAAGATTTAAAAAATAAAACACTTGAACAAATTTTAAATGAGAACCAACCCTTGCATCATCTCAATCGCATTGATTTAGAAGGTTGCACTAATTTAACAGATAAGGACTTAAGTCAACTGCTTGCCCGTTTAAATGTAGATCAAAAACAATTGGATGAATATCATTGTTTGGTTGATAATCCTCAACGGTTAAATATTTCCATTCTCAATTTAAAAGGATGTACACAAATTACAGAAAAAGCTTTCGATGATGAAATCCTTGCCGGTAAAATCGAACCGAAAATTTTAAATTCTTTAAATCAAATCGTTGTTGGCAAAACAAAACTAGAAAATTGTTCTTTATTGAGAACTATTTATCCAAAAGTGATTTTTCAAACAGAATTTACTTCTATCACAATCCAAGTTGATCCAAGTCAGCCTAATATTAATACTGAAAATTTTACCCTATTATTTCAAACTGATGACCAAGCAGAGGGTATTTCTTTTCAAACCTCTAAAAATTTATTAACAACTCAATCTAGTTACTTTAGAAAAGTTTTACGTGGTGAGAATGAGGGAACAACCTTAATTCATCAATGCGCAACGGTAGAAGCAGTAACTGTTTTAATCGATTTATTCAAGTGTCGTTCTTTTAAAGAAGATCTGGATTGGAAGGTTGCCGGACAAGTCGCTGAATTGATACGTCCAGAATGTTTAGGTTTTCCAGCTCTTTATTTTCATAAATTAATTAATCATATTCATTCGCAATTTAGTTTAGATAATGCAAATGATATGTTTTTCTTAGCTGAAAAATTAAATGATGAAAAAGGGAAAAATTTGTTTGAGAAAAAATTAATTGCCATCGCAAAACAATGTGAGGAAACTAAACTCAGCATTTTAAGCCAATTAACGCAAACATATAGTTTACAAAAACTAGAAAAATTTCTTAATCAGCAGACTCTTAGCTTAATAGAAACAGCAGATTTAGGCTTAGATTTAGATTTAGATTTAGCTATACAACTATCAAGAGAAGACATATAGGCGAATCATTCTTCAATACCAAATTATCCGGTATTTTATGTTTTGGTATTGATTATTCACTAGAAAGTTAGTATGGACTGTAAAGCTTCTTTTAAGTTAGGGTGATCGAAACGAAAGCCCTTGTCTTCTAAGATTTCTGGAATTACTCTTCGACTTTTCAACAATACCTCTTCAGCCATTTCTCCCACTATCCATTTTAAAACAAATGTGGGAATTTTAAAAAAAGTAGGTCGATGTAATACGGTTCCAAGTATTTTTGTAAATTCTCGATTTGTTACAGGATTAGGGCTGACAGCATTAATCGCTCCTTGCAACTCCTTTTGTCTAATCACATAATAAATAATCCCAATCAAATCATCTATTGAAATCCAACTCATATATTGTTTTCCTGATCCCAACTCTCCACCTAAACCCAATTTAAAAGGAGTTAGCATACTTTTTAAAGCTCCTCCTTGAGTACTTAAAACGATTCCAGTTCTTAAGAAAACTGTTCGAATTCCTGCCTCCGTCGCAGATTGAGTAGCCGCTTCCCACTGCTGACAAACGTCTGCTAAAAATCCCTGCCCCTTAGGGCTATGCTCTGTCAGAATCTGATCTGAGTGATCTCCGTAATAACCAATGGCAGAAGAGCTAATTAAAACTTCTGGGCGGGATTTTAAGCGGATTAGATTTTGGCAAAGAAGTTTTGTTCCCTTAACACGACTTTCTAAGATTTGCTTTTTTTTCTTTTCTGTCCAAATGGAAGCAATATTTTCGCCCGCTAAATGAATGACAGCCTCTACTCCTTCCAATAACTCTGGATTGATAATTCCTTTTTCAAGATCCCAAGCTATTTCACCTGATTTTAAACCAGTTTTTTTTCTGACAAGTTTGGCAATCTGATGTTGGCCCAATTTTAAAAAAGGAATCAAAGCTGATCCTATAAGGCCAGACGAACCTGTGACTAATATTTTCATTTTAATTCTTTTCCAGTCAAAATTAAGTTTATTTTCCGATTTTTAATAAATCTCTCAAAAGACTATTAAAAGATCTTAATTATAAGCGAGAGTAAGCCTGTAAAGCTTCTTCTCTAGCTTTCGCATGATTGACTATAGGTTTGGGATAGTTTATTCCTAATTCAATCCCTGATTGTCTCAATATTTCTTCAGGAGCTTCCCAAGGTTGATGTAGCCACTTCTTGGGAAGATTAATTAATTCTGGAACCCATTTCTTGACATAATTTCCTTCGGGATCAAATTTCTCACCTTGCGTAATAGGATTGAAAATACGAAAATAAGGCGCTGCATCTGCACCACAGCCTGCAATCCATTGCCATCCCATTGTATTATTCGCTAAATCAGCATCGACTAATGTATCCCAAAACCATTTAGCTCCTTCAATCCAATGAATCATCAAATCTTTAACTAAAAAAGAACCGACAATCAATCGGACACGATTATGCATCCAACCTATTTTCCAAAGTTGCCTCATCCCAGCATCAATAATAGGATACCCTGTCTGACCTTTTTGCCAAGCTTTCAAATTTTGCTTATCACTTTTCCAAGAAAAGGAATTAAACTGCGATCTTAATGGCTTTTGCGGTGTTTCTGGAAAATGATAAAGTAAGTGATGGGCAAACTCTCTCCAGCCAATTTGTCTTAAATATCCCTCTGCTCCTTTCGAAGTTGAATTTTCTTTGACAGCCTGCCAAATCATGCGCGGAGAAATCTCTCCAAAATGCAAATAAGGAGAAAGTAAGGATGTTCCATCATGATCTGGTAAATCGCGAATGTCCAAGTATTGATCTATAACTCCTGTTAATCCTTTTTTTAATAAAGCTTTAGCACTTTTAGCACCGGGAGACCAAACTTCTTTAAGTCCTTTATCCCATTTAATTTTAGGTAATAGATTTAAAGAATCAATGGACTCTGTTTGAAGTTGGCCTACAAATTTTTTTAACGGATGTGGAACAGGCAAAGGAACTTCTGGATCATTTAATTTTAAACACTGATTCCAAAATGGAGTGAATACTTGAAAAGGTTTTCCTTGTTTATTCGCAATGGTCCAAGGTTCAAACAATAAATTCCCATTAAAACTATGCGCTTTTATCCCTTGCTTTTGCAATTCTGTTTTTATTTTAGCGTCATCTTGTATTAACATAGGCTCATAACGACGATTCCAATAAACTGTATCAGCTCCGGTCTCGTGAGCAATTTCTAAAAGACTTTTTAAAGGATCTTCTTTTCGAATAATTAAAGAGAGACCTAATTCACTTAAATCATTTTTTAAACTTATTAAAGAATAATAGAGCCACCATTGACTGGCACCTCCTAATTGCCATTCTTTTTCTAGGTTAAAAACCCAATTAAATACAGGAATGACAGGCCCACCTTTCTGAGCGGCAGCATTTAAAGCAGGATTATCTTCTAAACGAAGATCTTGTCGAAACCAAACAATGGAGGGATTTGTCATAAACTACCTAAAAAACATTTTTATTACCTTTGTGTATATCCGATAAAAAAAAGAAAATCTACAATTTATATAGAAATTACTTGTCAAAATATCTTAATCAAATTTGTGTCAATTAAATCATAAAACTCAAAATAGTAAAAAAAACAATAATTTATAATCCATTTTAACTATAAATAAATTTATTTAATTTAAAAATATTAATTAATAAAATAAACATATTTAATACTTTAATAAAAAATAAATAAAAAGAGCGTAAATTTATATCAAATCACTGACTCTTTTCATCCGTATTTACCATTCACCGGATCAAATTAATCAGCAGGATTTAGATTGATTATATACCCAACATGAGTTTATTTAACTCAATTCACATAAATTTTGTTTGACGAAAGCTTGGATTTAACTATGACAGGTTTAATTCTTAACCAGTTTTAGGGCAAAGCCTCATATGGCAAGCATATGACACGAAAGATTCCGCTCGAGGTTTTTTTAAACATAATTTACAGTTAAAGTCTTAATTTAAAGAAAATTATAAAAATCAATTCCAAAAACTTTACAATCCAAGTTTCAAAGCAAAGCTTTTCCATCTTAGATGTTTTACGACAAATCCATTCAAGAAAAAATGAAAGCATTGAATCTCAATCCAATAAATGTTACTGCACTTCAAATATTGATTAATAAGTTGGAAGAATTACAATTACTAGTATTAGAAGGAAAATTTAATTTAATAGAAACTTTTCACAATGCGATTGGCTCGCTTTAAAAATTGATTTTCAACCCTCTTTTTTTTCCTAAAATTTTTAGGTTTGATATTTACTTTTTAAGCAGATTTCATCTTGGACTCTCTCTCTCTTGCATAATTTATATTACCTCATTAAAATAATCGACATTCTTATTATTACGTTTCAGAGGGACACATGGCAGAATTAGATAAGGAAACTATTCACACTTTAACACGTCTTTGCAGAATTGATTGCACAGAAGCTGAGCAAGAGGCTATTCTAAAAGATTTAAAAAATATCTTAAACTATATTGAACAGCTTCAAGAAATTGATACAGAGCACGTTTTACCTTGTAATCATGTATTGGAAGAAATGTGTAATGTGATGCGAGACGATGAAATTGGGCCTGTTTTAGCAAGAGATGTCTTCTTAGCAAACTCACCATCGCATATCGGAGGAATGATTCGCGTTCCGCCTGTGATTAAACAAGCATAACGTTTTACGAGGATTCATGTATAAATTTTCTGCCATTGAAATTCGAGACCAATTCATCCGAGGAGATGTCTCTGCTAGTGCTATTACTCAGCATTATTTAAATCGCATTGCTAAATATGATCAAAAAATTGGAGCTTTTCTGTCAGTCTATGAAGAACAAGCCATGATGCAAGCTAAACAATTAGATCAAAAAAGGCTAGCTAATCAACCTCTAGGTAAATTAGCTGGAATTCCCATCGCAATAAAAGACAATATTCTCGTGAAAGGAGAAATATCCACTTGTGGTTCTAAATTTTTGACAAATTTCAAATCTCCTTACCAAGCCAGCGTGATTGAGTATTTATTAGCAGAAGGGGCTGTGATTATAGGAAAAACAAATATGGATGAATTTGCTATGGGTTCTTCCACTGAAAATTCTGCTTTGCAAAAAACTAGTAATCCTTGGAATTTAAAATGTACGCCTGGTGGATCATCTGGAGGATCTGCTGCTGCTGTTGCTGGACGTTTATCCCCCCTTTCGTTAGGGAGTGATACAGGAGGTTCTGTCCGTCTTCCTGCATCTTTCTGTGGAGTTGTTGGCTTTAAGCCAACTTACGGAAGAGTGTCCCGCTTTGGGTTAGTTGCCTATGGCTCCTCTCTCGATCAAATTGGTCCTTTAGCTACAAATACAGCAGATACCGCTTTATTAATGGAAGTCATCGGGCGACATTGCCCGAAAGATTCAACAAGTATTGCCTTAGGACCCGAAGATTACTTGAGTCAGTTTAAAGATTCCATCGCTGGCATGAAAATCGGAGTTCCCTGGGAGTTTTTAGAGAATTTAGCTGATGAACCAAAAAAGATTTTTCAACAATCTGTCAATTTAATGAAACAATTGGGTGCTGAAATCGTTGATATTGATTTGAGCATCTTAAAATATTCTTTAGCTGTATATTATATTTTGGCCACAGCTGAAGCTTCTACGAACTTAGCAAGATTTGATGGAATTCGTTATGGACAACGGTCTCCAAAAGCCAAAACATTAGAAGAAGTTTATGATTTTTCTAAAGAAGAAGGTTTTGGCGCGGAAGTAAAAAGAAGAATTTTACTTGGAACGTATGTTCTTTCGGCTGGCTATCAAGATGCTTATTACAAAAAAGCGCAAAAAGTCCGGACGTTGATTTTAAGAAGTTACAAAGAAGCTTTTGCTAAATGCGATTTAATCGCCTCTCCTGTTTCTCCATTTGCCGCATTTGAAATAGGGGCGATTAAAGATCCATTACAAATGTACTTAGAAGATATTTATACAATTGGTATCAATCTCGCAGGCCTACCAGCTGTGAGCATTCCCAATGGTTTTAGCAAAGATGGAAAACCGATGGGACTCCAATTGATTGGGGCTCAAAAACATGATAGAGAAGTTTTAAATGCTGCCCATATCTTAGAAAAATCGCTAGCTTTTCATCCTGCTATTCCAGAATTAGTTAAAGAGGAGACATCTGCATGAGCCATAAATATTCACATCCCTCTCATTCTGACTGGGAAGCAGTGATTGGACTAGAGATCCACGTTGAATTAAATACGAAATCTAAATTATTTAGTGTAGCCCCAAATCATTTTGGAGACGAGCCTAACACAAATATTACAGAAGTCTGTACAGGAATGCCAGGTTCTTTACCTGTTCTCAATAAAGAAGCTGTTCGCAAAGCGGTCCAATTTGGATGCGCAATTCAAGCCGAAGTTGCCAAATTTAGTAAATTTGATCGTAAATCTTATTTTTATCCAGACAGTCCTCGTAATTTTCAAATTACCCAATATGATCAACCAATTGTTAAAGGGGGAACAGTCATTGCTGAAGTAAATGGAAAGGAAAAATCATTTGCCGTCAACCGTGTTCATCTTGAAGATGATGCTGGTATGCTTAAGCATTTTTCTACTTTTGCAGGAGTGGATTATAATCGAGCAGGATCTCCTTTAATAGAAATTGTGTCTGAACCTTGCATCCATACTCCCGAGGAAGCTGTTGCCTATGCAATGGCTATTAAAGCTATTTTGCAATATATCGATGCTTCTGATTGTAACATGGAAGAAGGATCTCTACGAATAGATACAAATATTTCTGTTCGATTAAAAAGAGAACAAGGCTTAAGAAATAAAATCGAAATTAAAAATATGAATTCGTTCAGTTTCATGGAATTAGCAATTAAATCGGAAATTAATAGACAAATTCAAGCTTATCTTAGCCATCCGACAAAACCCCACGATCAAATCATCGCCCAAGCGACTTATCGTTGGGATCCTGAGAAACAAGAAACCGTTTTAATGCGTCGCAAAGAATCTGCTGACGATTACCGTTATTTTCCCGAGCCCGATTTAGTCCCCATCGTCTTAACAGACTCCTATATCGAAGAAATTAGACAAAGTCTTCCCGAGCTTCCGTTACAAAGAGAGCGACGCTATACAAAAGAGCTGGGATTATCTGCTCATCAAGCTTTTGCATTAACTAGCGATAAAGCTCTAGCCGACTATTTTGAAGAAGCCCTTAAAACTTGTTCTAATAGTAGAAGCCTTTCTAATTGGCTGTTAGTAGAATTTCCTGGCAGACTCAAAGAGAGTGGACAAAATGTGAAGTCCATTAATCTCCCACCATCTCATATCGCTTCTTTAATTAATTTGATTGAAAAAGGGACTATTACAGGGAAAATTGCAAAAAGTGTGGCTGACGAGATGGTAGCACAACCTGGCAAAGATCCTGCGGAGATAGTTGCTGGAAATCCTGATTATCAGCCATTAAATGATCAATATGAAGTCGAACGATATGTTGATCAAATTTTAGCCGAAAATAATCAATCCATTGTCGATTATCGTGCCGGAAGAGATAAAGCCTTTGCTTTCTTGGTTGGCCAGGTCATGAAGCTTTGTAAAGGTAAAGCTTCTCCTTCACTTGTTAATGAACTTCTTAAGCAAAAAATCGCTAATCTCCCTTAACTAATACGAAAAATAGCGGTTTAATTCACGAGTAATCAAGGATTGACTCTTTATTATTTGTTAAAAAGGCTGTATTAATATTGTTAATACAGCCTTAGTTTTGTCAAAACTAATCATTTGATATTTAACAACTTAAACTTCTATTTTCGATTAATTTTTATAGCTTATATTGATGATTAATAAAAATAATTATATAATTATAATTAGAGTTTTTAGCTTCGAGGATTTATGAAAATAGACTTTGTAAAAGTTGAAAATATTCTGTCAAATACTCTCAAAAAGATTTATATTGATCATCTTTCTGAGCTTGCAGCGATTGCTGGATTGATTCAAGATCCAAACAAAGTGGCTATTTCCACTCAATCTATTCAAACAATGATTGCGAGTTTTGAAAAACAGCTAAATAAAATCAAAAAGAAAGACCCTAAACTTTACGTAAAACTTGACATTTCTTTGGAAGATGAAAAACGATTTAAAATCAGTATAAACAGCTATACACAAAACGATTGGCAACGTATTAAGCATTTGAAAGAAAAGATTGAAGAATTAAAGAAAGAGCTTTTAGGTGAAGAGCTTCCGGATGAAAAGCTAGAAGAACATATCAACCGTGTTCGTAAAAACCACATCTATAAACGATTTAAAATTCGCGATGGATGGCTTCCTTTGCATTAAAAATTTTTCAAATAAAAGATACTATACTCAATCATAATATCCAAGAGGGTACAGTTCTCTTTGATGTGAATGTTTGTCTTATTCCTTTAGTTTTTGTTTAATTTTTTTATTTCTTTAATTTTTCAACTTGTCCATTAAGAACTTTTTTGGTATATTCCTTATTTTCATTCGTCGACCGCTATTGGAGAAATTATGTCTAAAGTATGTCAAGTTACAGGTAGAAAACCTACACGTGGCTATAAATATGCCATTCGTGGTATTGCAAAGAAGAAAAAAGGAATTGGTCTTAAAGTGACAGGAAAAACAAAACGTCGCTTTCAACCGAATCTTTTTAAAAAAAGAATCTGGTTCGCAGAAGAAAATCGCTTTATTACTTTGAAGCTTTCTACCGCTGCTTTAAGAACTATTGATCGTCTCGGAGTCTTTGCTGTTGTTCGTAAAATGCGTGCAAATGGTCAATCTATCTAATTAGTTCGATTAAGGTTAAAGACTTAGGAAAATAAACTTTTCTAAGTCTTTTTTTTATTCAATTATTTGGAGTCATCCTACATTCCACTTATACTTTTTCTAGCTGAAGACGACTTATCATTTTCAGAATCTTTTTAATCAAATAAGAGGTGATGAATTATAAAGAAAGTCGCTACTTCCTTTTCTAAAAATGCTCTAAAATGACTTAGATAATCACAATATCAAAATTTAACTGACAAGACTTCCAGGAGCAACATCCTCGATAGAAATAAGTTTTAAATTCCCTTCTCCCTTAGCTGCAAGTAGCATTCCTTGACTAGCCACTCCCATCAAATTAGCAGGCTTTAAATTCGCTACAACTACAACGTTTTTCCCAATCAAATCTTCTACTTTATAAAATTCAGCAACTCCAGCTACAACTATTCTTTTCTCAATTCCAATGTCTACAAGTAATTGAAAAAGTTTTTTACTTTTCGGTACAGGATTTGCCTGGATGATCTTGCCGACTCTTAAATCTAATTTTCGAAAATCTTCAATATCTACTAATGGTTTAATAAGAAGAATATTTTCTGAAATAGATGTCTGAGTAGGTTGTGGTTTAGATTTTTTTTCTTTTGTAAGAGATAACTGTTGCAATTTAAGAATTTCTCTTTCGACAGCCTCATTTTCAACCCGTTGAAAAAGGATTTCGGGAGTTAAAATCTTTTGGTTAAGCGGAATCTTTTCTATTTTAACGCGATTCCAATCTTCTTGTTCGAGCGATGTTTGGAATCCAAGAAATTGCCAAACTTTTGAAGCTGCCGTGGGAATTATGGGAAAAGAAATCAGCGCAAGCGCCTTTAAACACTCCATACAACAATTCAGCGTTGTATGCATTCTGCCCTTTGTACAATCATTTTTAGCGTCTTGCCAAGGCTTTTTACTATCAAAATAAACATTTCCTAATTGGGATAACTCCATCATAATTTGGCTCGCTTTTCGAACTTTAAAAGTCGAATAATTGGCAGCTGCTTGATCAACCAAATCTTGAATATTTTTTAAAAATTTTCGATCTTGTTCTTCTAAAACCCCAGACTCTGGAACTTTTCCCTGACACTGATTATGAATAAACACTAAAACCCTATTAACCAAATTTCCGTACTTCCCTAGCAAATCACTGTTGCAACGTAGTTGAAAGTCTTTCCAAGTAAATTCACTATCAGATGTTTCAGGAGCGTTGGAAGCAATAGCATAGCGAATCTGATCGCTGGTATAATGCTTGAAAAAGTCTTCTAAATCAATATACCATCCATCTGATTTACTAAATTGCTTCCCTTCTAAATTATAAAATTCATTGGCTGGCAGTTCATCCACTAGTTTATAAGGCTGATTTTGTCCCATGATCATAGCAGGGAAAATGGAGGCATGAAAAGGGATATTATCTTTTCCAATAAAATTGACAAGCTTAGTTTCTGGATCCAACCAATATTTTTCCCAAAGCTTTTCTTCCCCTTTTAATAAAGCCCACTCTTTAGTCGCCGAAATATAGCCTATAGGTGCATCAAACCAGACATAAAGAACTTTTCCTTCTGAATCAGGAAGAGGAACAGAAATTCCCCATTTCATATCTCTTGTGATTGCTCTGGCATGGAGATGATCGATGTATCCCCTAATAAAATTAATTACATTTGGCTTCCAGTTTTTAGTTTCCAACCACTCCATTAAAGGTTTTTTAAATTTTTCAAGGAGTAAAAACCAGTGTTTAGTCGGTCGCAAAATCAAGGAAGCATCTGTGAGTTTAGAACGAGGGTTTTTAAGTTCTGTAGCTTCATAGCTTGCACCACAACGAGGACACTCATCCCCTCTTGCATTTTCAAAACCACAACGAGGACACGTTCCCACGACATAACGATCTGCAAGAAATTTCTGATCTTTTTCAGAATAGAGTTGGTCGGTCGTGCGTTCTTCAATATATCCATTCTGCAATAAGTCATTAAAGAACTGATGGGTAGGTTCTACATGTCCTTTCCATGTCGTACGAGAATAATGATCAAAAGAAATTTGGAGTTGCTCGAAAAAATTTTGATTAATGTGATGAAAAAGATCAACATGTTCTTGAGGTGTTCTACCAGCTAAATCAGCACTTAAGGTGATCGCAATGCCATATTCATCGGATCCACAAATGTAAAGAACATCTTTTTTCATTAGTCTTTGAAAACGTGCATAACAGTCAGCTGGGAGGTAAGCCCCTGCAATATGTCCAAAATGCAGAGGTCCATTCGCATAGGGAAGAGCAGAAGTAATCAAAATTTTTTGGGTCATTATCTTATCGCACAGGTTTTTGAACAATTAAAACTTCTAATTCAGTGTCAGGAACAACTTTCCATCCGAGTAAAACTTTCGTTTGAATATCTACATATAAAGGGCCTGGTTTTGAATAAACATATTCAGGTTCAATAGCTCTTGGAGCAGCAGTTGGGCTAGAAAAATCTGTTTGAAACCCTTCTAATGATTCGTGTACATCTCGAACAGCTTTTTGTTGTTCTTTATTTAAGCTTCCCCAAGAAACATAAATTCCTGGATAACGTTTTTGAATAAACGTCCAGTCTATTTTAATAGTATCTAACCATGTTACACAGTCTGTAAAGATACGGCCTGTTTCTCGACAAAACGCAGCTTTTCTTAATTTAAAAATGCGGTTGTCATATTGTTTAAAATAATAGAGAAAAAGCAATGTTTTTTCAGCGGCAAAATAAGAAAGCTCTGTTGCTTTTCTAAGAGGCAGTCCCGTATAGGGACTGACACCCATTTGTTTGCCAGACATCCACCATCCGAACCAGAATAAAAAAACAAGTAAAGCTAATGTAAAAACAATGACCAAGGATAAAAATAAAACCCAGCCTGTTGTTGCTTCCATCATAAGTCGTACGCATCCTATATTTCATCGTCAAAAGAAACACCAGCTGTGCGATACTTACGACGCTCTGTTTTTTCTTCATGAATATATTCGTGGGGATGAGTTTCGTTATTATGCGACAATCTGCCACTAACTTCTTTGATTTCATCAAAAATGTCTTTCCCTTCATAAATTTCTTCTAAGATTAACATCGCTCTATTTTGTATATCAGATTTGACTCTTGTGTCACGGCCACTTTTAATCATATTTTCAGCAAGTCGAATAGCATAATTAACCAACTCAAAATTACTTGTGAAATTTTTAGACAAACTTTCATTGGTAAATCGAATTTTTTTTTCCATTATTTAATTCCTTTATTTTAACTCTTAAAGCTTCTTAGATATACGATGGTATTCAGCAATTAGAATGCTTCTTAATACCTGATAGGCTTCTTGGAGATCATCATTGATAATTTCATAATCATAATACTGAGCAGCTTCCAATTCACGTTCTGCACATGCCAGCCGCTTTTCTATCATCTCTAACGATTCAGTTTGGCGGTTAATCAATCTATTTTTTAATTCATCCAAAGAAGGTGGTTGAATGAAGATAAAAGTGGCCTCGCACAGCTTTTGAAGTTGTAATGCCCCTTGTGTGTCAATCACTAAAATAACATGCAAACCTAGCTGCCTTTGAATTTCAACCCACTCTCTTGACGTACCATAATAAGTATCGTAAAGTTTAACATATTCGAGGAAATCAGCGGCAGCTATTTTTGCTTCAAATTCAGATTCTGTGATAAAGTAATAATCTTTTCCGTTGACTTCGCCTAAACGAGGAGCTCTTGTCGTGTAAGAAATACTTGCAATCACCGTTGAAAATTCGTGAACCAATAAATTTACCAGAGTTGTTTTCCCCGTTCCGGCTGGAGCGCTTACAACAAATAAAGAACCTTTTTTGTCTTTTCCACCCAACAACATAGTTAGTAAACCTAATTTGGATTTTTTTAGCACATCTACGATCAGAGAATAGATTAAAAAATTTACCTAACCATGCTTTGCCCATGGATTATTTTGCTTCGCAAGTTTAATAATAAAGGCTAATTTAGCGATTTCTATACCAGAAAATTCACTTTCAAGGATATTCAAATTTTTGCTGGAAACGTTGTAAAATTAGTTCTATTCCCCTCCTGTATATCGTTACTTTAAGTTTGAGAGAAAAATTTGTAAGAGAAGACTTATCAATGAGTTATAATCGCGTTAAAATTTATGAATTAATTTTGTAAAATAATTTGATGTTATTTTTTTAAAATTAAATTTTATTATTTTTCAATAAATTCAAACCACTCTTAATATATAGGTACAATTATCAGAATTAAACATAGGAGAAAATTATGCAATTTATGCCAGTTGTCTCGGTAAGAGTAGATGGATTAGAACAAGTTTTAATAAATCTTGCCTCTGTGCCAAGCAAGCAGCCCCTTTAAAAGTGAATGAATTAAGATGTTTTCCTGTAACGACCAAATTATCGCTTTAGTAAGTGTGATATTTGGGGTGATAAAAGCCCTTGTTTCTATAGAAAAAACAATTTTCTATTTTAACTAAGAGTCAGGCAAAGGGATGGAACGAAAGTACAAAAGATGAATTCAAATATAGAGGATATGCATTTGCTGTAATCATTTCTACCTTTGAAGAAATAGTAACTTATTAACACGATCAAGCCAAAATACAAGAAGCCTTTAAAAAAAGGTAGTTTACAATATTAAAATGTATTCCAATTTTAAATTTCCCTTGCAGCTTTATCCGTTAAGCGAAAAGCTATATCTAAAAGCTTAAGGCATAAGTAGATTAACTTGAAACTATTCGACATTTTGAATTTGCTCACGGATTCTTTCTAATTCACTCTTGATATCAATGACTAATTTAGCAATTTCTATGTCAGAAGACTTACTCCCAACGGTATTAACTTCACGTCCAAGTTCTTGCAAAATAAACTCCAGCGTTTTTCCCACACTCGCATCAGCCGATTGAACGCGCTCCTCAAACCTTGTGAGATGGCAGTCAAAACGAACAATTTCCTCCATAACGTCAATTTTCTCAGCAAATAAAGCAATTTCTCTCAAAATGCGTTCTTCATTTTCGATTTGACCAGGCAAAATTTCTTCTAAACGGGCTAGCAACTTTTCGCGATATTTTTTAGTTGCAAAAGGGCTTCTTTCTTCAATCATTTTGATTGCTCGCCGAATCTTTTCTGCCCTAGCTAAAATATCCCCTTGTAAAACAGCCCCTTCATGGGATTTCATTTGAATAAAACTTGTTAAGGCTTGATCCAGGACCTGCCTTAAAATACGCCGATAAGCATCTTCTTCTGAACGATTTTCTTCAAAAAGAAGAATATCATCCGCTTTAGATAAAAGAGAAAGTTTGATTTCATCCATCTCAAATCCTGTCTCACGAGCGATTTCTTCCCAAGCCGCTTTCATTTGCCTTGCCAAAGCTAAATTAGGGACAATGATAAAAGGCGATTTTCCTTCAAATGAGGCAGTAATTTTGACAGAGACCTGACCTCTAGTAATAAAAGGATGTATCCATTTTTTTATTTCTACATCAAAATAGCTTAATTCTGGAGGAAGAGAGACATTAATTTCTAAAAACTTCCGATTGACGGATTGAATTTCAACAGTAAAATGCCCCATTTCCGTATTAAATGTGGCTCGCCCAAAGGCAGTCATACTTTTAAGCATAAATTATCTCTCTCAATCAAACTTAATTTTTAGTTTATCCATTAATAAATGCAAAAATAATGTTAGTATCACGTATATTCCTATTTTTGAATTGTTTTATATATAATCTATCCCTTCAATTTAATCTATCGTTCTCAATAAAAATTCCACAAAAAATAAAATCCTTCAGAAACATGCCTGAAGGATTTTAGGAATAAACGAATAAATAAGTTTAATTTAAAATTTTTACTGAATTAAAGAAAGAGTCGGCTAAATCAAAATTATTCCCTTCTACAATGGCATAATAAAGAGTGTCCTCTGTGGCATAAATACGAGCGACAGCTAAACAGGTGGTTTTAGTTTCGTTAAATTGTTCTACCTGCACCATATATCTAACTTTTCGCTGATCGGAAACCAAAGGATGTATAGTAGCGTTAGGAATATTTTTAAACAGCGCTATGAATTCATCTATTTTTTTTGGTGCTTTGAATTTTTCAGAAGGAGTCAAGTGTACTTCATAATTAACATTTTGATATTGACTATAAAGATAGCATAATCCATTTGAAAATCCTGCTATTGGGCTACCTGGAATGTCTGCTTGAATGCTTCTTTTTTCATCTTCGTAATAAACTTTCTGCCAAGTATTCCCCTCTCTTTCAAATGGCTCTCCCAATCGCCCCATAGATAGTGCAGTTAAAGGTAGGGCTGTCACAACTGCAAGAATGGTAATTAATAAAATAGTTTTTAAAAATTTCATAATCCTTTTTTCCTTTATTATTTGTTTTTAAATTTTTTAAATCATTTACCATTGAATACTAAATAGTTATGTAATATTAACAAGAAAAAATAACGCTCCCTGCATATTAATTTTTAAAATAGCGACTGAATGTAAGCTATAAAATAGCAACTTAAAAATCATCAGCTATTTCGACTTCAAGCATGGATTTAATGGGATCAAAGGAACGACGATGGATGGGGCAGGGGCCTTGTTTAAATAAAGCTTCTAAATGAAGCTCAGTGGCATATCCTTTATGTTGGTTAAATCCATAGCCGGGCCATTCTCGATGATATTGACACATCAATCGATCTCTGGTTTCTTTGGCAATGATTGAAGCCGCCGCAATCGATTGAGAGAGTTGATCTCCTTTGATAATTTTGAGGCAGGGTAAATCCGGATGGGGCAAATTCATTCCATCTACTAATACATAATCAGGTGTAACAGGAAGCTGTTGAATAGCCATTAACATAGCTAGAATAGTGGCTTGATAAATATTTACTCGATCTATCTCCGCTTGACCAATAATGCCTATTCCATATCGAACTGCAGAATCGGTTGTTAAACGTTCAAATAGACGTTCTCTAACCTTTGGAGATAATTTTTTACTATCATTTATCTGAGGCACCAGAAGTCCTTTAGGGAGAATACAAGCAGCGGCAACGACAGGACCAGCTAAAGGCCCTCTTCCCGCTTCATCAATTCCTGCAATCAGTTGATACCCTTGCGAAAAAGCTCGCTTTTCATACACACTCATGTGTTCTAAGCGGGTTAACTCTTCTGTTGAAATTAAATCAGGCATAAGAAGTCAATTGTAAAAGGCAGTGAATTGATAAAATATTTTTTTCAAATCAGAAAGATGCTTTTGCCGAAGCAAAATTCAACTCTCTGATTATATTTGTAAATCACTGAATAGTTATTCTGCACTTACGATTTGTTTAGTCACAGCGTTGCTTGAACGACGAGCTCCAAGCCGAGCCTTAACTTTAGAGGCTTTACCAGATGTTCCGCGCAAATAATAAAGTTTGCTACGACGAACATCACCTTCTTTAATAACTTCAATTTTTGCAATACGAGGGCTATGTAACATAAACACCCGTTCCATTCCTTCGCCGTAAGCAACACGGTGAACAGAAAATGTTTCAGAAAGGCCTTGTCCTTTGCGAGCAATGACTGTTCCAGCAAAAACCTGTGTTCTTTCTTTATCGCCTTCAATAATGCGAATGTGCACACGAACTGTATCGCCAATGCGGAAAGGAGTAATATCCTTTTTCATTTGTTCGTTTTGCAATTTTTCTATGATAGCAGATCGACTCATGATCAATTTCTCCTAAATTTCACTCTTTTACTTCGTTTGAAAAGGTTTATTTTTTCAACCGATGTTATGCAAACCATTTTTAAGTTTTTGACTCAATTAAGCAAGCAAATCTGGTCTTATCTCTTGCGTCTTTTTTAGCGCTTGCTCATGACGCCACTTGGCAATTTCTTGATGATTCCCACTTAACAAAACATTTGGTACAGAACACCCTTGAAAAACTTCGGGTCTTGTGTAGTGAGGATAATCTAATAACCCTCCTTCAAAAGAATCTTCTGCTGCTGCTGAAGGATGGCCTAATACACCTGGAATAAAGCGGGAAAAAGCATCTAGAAGAACAATAGCTGCTAAACAACCGTTAGTCAAGACGTAATCTCCAATACTAATTTCTTCGTCTACTTCTTCATCTAAAACACGCTGATCTATTCCTTCATAGTGACCACATAAAAGAATAAGATGCTTTTCCAAGGCTAGTTGTCGACATTTAACTGCATTTAATGTTCTCCCTTGGGGGGACAAATAAATGACTTTCGCTTCTGGAGTTTTCACATGTTGAATGGCCATTGTAACTGGCTGCGGCATCATGACCATTCCAGGCCCACCTCCATAAGGTCTATCGTCTACGCGATGAAAGCGATTATCAGCAAAATCCCGTATATCAGTTAAGCGAATCGTTAATAGTCCCTTTTCTTGGGCCCGTTTAAGGATACTTTCATCGAAAGGCCCTTTAAAATACCCAGGGAAAAGAGACAAAATATCAACGATCACCTAAATTTAGTCCTTTTTTTTTCGTTTTGTTGCTGCCTTTGCAAGAGAGTTTAATTTTTTCTCTGTTTGAGCACGAATAATTTCTGGAGAAGTTTTCTTAATCAAAGAAGCAGCACTTTCTGTTAATTCAGCTCCTAAATTAAGCCAGTGCTGAATACGATCAGCTTTAAAAAATAATTTCTTATCATCTTCAGCTTCGACTGGATTGTACCAACCGAGGGCTTCGACATACTTTCCATCTCTTGGTGAACGAGCATCGGTCACAACTAAACGAAAGAATGAACGATTTGTGCGACCATGCTGTCGCAGTCTAATTTTTAACGCCATAGGGATCCTCCCATCATCTTTTCTAATTGTTTCATATTTGGCATATTTTTAAAAAATTGCTTCGCTTGTTTAAACGATTTAACTAGTTTATTAACATCTTCAATTTTAGTTCCACTTCCTTGAGCAAGGCGCTTACGTCTCGAGGTTGTTAATTCACTTTTTTCCGTCCGCTCTTCACGAGTCATGGACAAGATCATCGCTTCAACTTTAAAAAATTCTTTCTCATCAAAATCCATTGCAGGAAATTGATTCATCCCAGGTAGCATACCCAATAAACTTTTAATAGAGCCCATCTTTTTGACTGTTTGAATTTGTTTCAAATAATCATCATAAGTAAAAGTTGCCGAACGAATTTTTTGTTCGAGCTTTTGAGCTTCTTCTTCGTTAATATGTTCTTGAGCTTTTTTGACTAAATTAATGGTATCACCCATTCCTAAAATACGATCAGCCATCGAATTAGGATTGAATAATTGAAGATCATCAACTTTCTCGCCAATCCCTTCGAATTTTAACGGTTTTCCCGTTACTTCTCGAATGGATATCGCTGCTCCTCCTCGGGCATTACCATCTAACATAGTCAAAATTGTTCCAGATACTTCTATTCGTTTACTAAACTCTGTTGCAACATTAACAGCATCTTGCCCAGTTGTCGCATTAGCAACGAAAAGTATCTCACCTGGATTTAAAACTTCTTTTATTTTTTCTAATTGTGTCATCAACTCATTGTCGACATGCAGCCGACCAGCCGTATCCACAATCAGAAGATCATGCTGTGCTTCTTGTGCATGCTTTAAAGCATCTTTTGCAATGCGGACAGGATCTTTTTCGCCTACAATTGTAAAAACAGGGACATGAATTTGTTGCCCTAAAGTTTTTAACTGTTCAACAGCTGCAGGCCTTTGTAAGTCACAAGCTGCCAAGAGAGGATTTTTACATAATCCCTTCTTTTTCAGATATTTCGCTAATTTAGCACAATGAGTCGTTTTACCTGCTCCTTGTAAACCACATAACATAATGACAGCAGGTTTTCCTTCTAAATGGAGCGTCGCTTCTTCACCACCCATTAAAGCCACTAGCTCATCATGCACAATTTTAATAAACTGTTGCCCAGGTGTGACGGATTTGATAACTTGCTCTCCCAAAGACTGTTCTTTGAGTCTCTTGACCAGCTTTTTAGTGACTCCATAGTTAACATCTGCTTCTAATAACGCTAATCGAACTTCGTTAACAGCATCAGAAATATTTTCTTCAGTCAAGCGCTTTTTCCCGCTCAACTTTGAAAAAACATTTTGTAATTGTGTTGTTAACGATCCTAGCATGAAATCCTCTATGCAACTTTTATCGACATTGAACAAGACTCTTAAAAATCAAAACAAAAATCTTCTAAAGCAACATTTTTGCTTAATGAGCAACTTTTAAAGGTAGAGACAGTCCTTTGCAAACCTTCCACACCGTTCAAGACTTGTTCTCATACGAATTTAAAACAAAAATTCTCATTAATTCAATCGCCACTTTAGGGCTTAATTCTCAAAGGTAAATAAGATACTCAAAAAATCATTCATTTTCAAGGAAAAAGAAGCGATGATGGCCGGCCCAATCATTTTCAAGAAAGACTCTTTTCCAATATGAGCTTTTGAAAATTTTCTTTAAAGAATCCCCTTGCTTATAGCCAATTTCAAACCAAATTTTGGCATGAGGATAAAGATAATCAGGAAGTACCTCTGCAAGTCGTTGGTAAATTTCTAAACCAGTTTCTCCACCTACAAGCGCCATTTTAGGTTCAAACTCTTTCACCTCTAAATCTAAATCTTTAAACTCTGCTTCAGAAATGTAAGGAGGATTACAAATAATAAAATGCGCTCTACGCCCTTCAAACGGCTCGAGTAAATCGCCTTGTAAAAATTCTACTTCCACCTGATTATCCTGTGCATTCGAACGCGCTAATGATAATGCGGCAGAAGATAAATCACTCAAAACGACACGTAATTGAGGAAATTTCTTTTTTAAAGCAATCCCTACACAGCCAGATCCCGAACACAAGTCCCAAAGAATTTTTCCGCTTAATTTTTTTTGATGAGATAGATAAGTAGAAATTTTATCTACTAAAATTTCTGTTTCTTGCCGAGGAATTAAAACGAAAGGGTTAACTTGGATAGAACAGCCATAAAAATCAATGCTTCCGTGGATATAAGCTAAAGGCTCTCCCTTCATGCGTCTTTTTAAATAATTTTGACAAGTCTGCCATTCCTCTAAACTCAAGTCTTGAGAATGCCGAGTATAAAGAGTTGAACGATCGCATTTGAGAATAGAGCCAAGTAAATCTTGAGCTTCTCGCTTAGCTAGGCTTTTATCTTTTTTTGCTAATTCGTGCGTTAAAAATGTTAGCCCCTCCAAAATAGAGGTCATTCTTCTCTACTTGTTTTTAGCTTTTCTTGATGAAAATAAGCCACAAGAGCTGAAGTGATTTCTTCAAGATCTCCATTTATTACATAATCTAAATTGTATTTTGTTAAATTGATTCGATGATCTGTAATTCGATTTTGAGGAAAATTATAGGTACGAATTCGTTCGGAGCGATCACCCGATCCCACTTGTTGGGCTCTAGTACTGGCGAGTTCTTGTTGTTTTTTTTGTTGCTCGATTTCGGCCATTTTAGCCTTCAAAAGGCGCATCGCCTTGTCTTTATTCTTATGCTGGCTACGTTCTTCTTGACAATAAACAACAATACCAGATGGAACGTGGGTAATGCGGACAGCGCTGTCTGTTGTATTGACATGCTGACCTCCTGCACCCGAAGATCGGTAAGTATCAATTCTTAAATCTTTCTCATCCAAATCAATCTCTTCATTTTCATCTGGTTCAGGTAAAACGGCAATCGTAATGGCTGAAGTATGCACACGTCCTTGAGCTTCAGTTGCAGGAACTCTTTGTACACGATGAGTTCCAGCTTCATATTGCATAAAACGATAAACATTCTCGCCAGATAAAACCATTACATACTCTTTAAATCCTCCCATTTCAGAAGGAGTACAAGAGAGTAACTCATAACGCCACCCTTTACAATCCGCAAAGAGCTTGTACATCCTTACACAGTCACCCACAAATAAAGCAGCTTCATCACCGCCTGTTCCTGCTCTGAGCTCAATAATTGAGGGACGGTTATCTAAAGGATCGGGTGGAACAAGTAAATTTTCAATAAGAAGTTGTAATTCTTGCACACGAGATTGAAGTTGACGAATGTCATCTTTTAACACTTCCGCAAATTCTAAATCTTTTTCAATTTTAAGCAATTCTTGATTATCTTCTAATTGCTTTTCTAAACCTTTTTTCTCATCCCAAGATTTTTTCAAATTATTTAAATAGGCATGTTCTTGTGTTAAAGCTCGATATTTTTTTTGATCATCATAAACATGAGGATTTCCAAGAACTTCTTCAACTTCGGCTAAACGTTCCAAAAGTTTATGAACTTTTTTTTCCATCAAAATTACTTTTTATTCCTTATGAAGCTGAGAATGTTTTCTTAGAAATTATCTGATCAAAAAACCTCTCTCTTAGATTTAAACTGAAGCGGAAACATCAAAATTAGAATTAAAAAAATCTGGTAATCAAACACTGCTATTAGAAATAAGTTTGAATTTAGGCATAACTTTAATAAACAATTTAATTGACTAGTAAATAATTATTTTGACACCAGATTTTTCGAAAAATTTATTTTTTCGAGCCTTTTGCTATAATATGTTTCTTCTCTGCTTTTTTCTCAACCGATGCATTTTCAGTTGTTGAATCAGATTCAGGTAACGTATCAGCTGGAGAAGCTTCTTTTTTACGTTCAAAACGCTTCTTAAATTTCTCAACACGTCCTTCAGAGTCAACCAATTGCTTACTGCCTGTAAAAAATGGGTGAGACGAAGAAGAAATTGATAAATAGCTAACCGGATATTCTACACCTTCAAACTTTTCAGTTGCATCAGGTTTTAAAGTTGACCCACATACAAAGCGATGTCCAGAAGCTGAATCAATAAACAAAACTTTTTGATACTGTGGATGGGTATTCTTTTTCATTATAAGACTCCTCAAAGAGAAACGTTAATAAAATTAGTGTTCATTGGATAAAAAACAAGCCCTCATAAATTCCTTTTTGACCAATGGAAATCCATAAGAATAAAGATTCCTTCTAAAAATGACAATCTTTTTTTCTCTTAAAAATAATGTTCTAATCGTATAAGCTCTTTACCAAATCTTTACAAAAAGTTTAATTTATTTAATTAAATAATTATTATAATAAAATTAAAAAAAGTAAAAATTATGAAGAATATTATTGATTCAATTAATCATTCTCTTCGACAACTTCCTTTATTATCTTTTAAAGAAAAAATCTCTAGCTGGCTAGGAAGAATATGGACTAGAATCTTGAGCACATCCCAAAGGATTTTAGCTATTTTACAACGTGTTTTTAAAAAAGAAAATACTAAACCAGAAAGTACTTCTCAAACCTTTGCTTTAACTTCCATTCCGCTAAACAATCCAACTGAAAAAGTAGCTGAAATCTTACAACGTACTCATTTAGAACAACCCGCTATTCCTAAGCAAACTTTAATGCCTCCTCCTTTAGTAAAAGAAGATTTTGCAAAACTAGACGATTTTAATACTTTAGAAAATGGAATTAATCGACTAAAGGATACTTCATTGGATGGCACACCACCTTCAAAAAAACTGATAGACACAAAATCGCCAATTAGTGGCGAAAATAGGCTAATCGGATTAGGTGCATCTCAGGAAGTAAACCCATCATATAGTCCGAAGACAGAAGGGCCTTTTGCCCATTCCTCAACAATTGACGTTCCAGATAATGGTAATTGTCTATTCAGTGCTATCGCCATAGGAATAAAGCTCACATACGAAGAACCTGAAATTTTAAATCAATTAAATTGGAGTGTTGACCCTCGTCAATTAACCAAAGATTTAGGAAAAGAAGAAGCTTTACTAAAAGAACCAAGCGCTCATTTAAGAGCTCAAGCTGCTATTTATTTGCATGAGAACACTGAAGAAGCCATGTTACCTCTGCTGGGAAGCATGACTGATCACAATGAAATTATTGAAAAGAAAATTATTGATACTCAAAGTGTTATTGCAATTATTAAAGAGGATATCGCTAAATTAGAAAAATCCGCTGGAGATCGAACTCAGGAGTTAAAAGAGAAAAGAGAACATTTAAAAAGTTTGTACAGCTCGATACAAGAATTGAATGATCAAAAAATAGGAGGATATGATCCGGAAGAATATATTAACAAATCCTCTAAAGATCAATTTTATTGTGGAACTGCACATGTGCATGCTTTAGCAATGATTTATAAAATTCCAATCGAAATTATTTTTAATTTTAATACAGCTGACGAAATGAGACAAATTCTTAACCCCTCCGAATCAAGTCGCCCTATTCTTACTCTCGCTTATGTCAATGGTAACCATTTCAAATTTTTCCATTAATATTCTCTGAAATTTCTGCTTGTTTAGCCCTCAATGCTATTTGAACACTAAGAATCCCAGCTAAAATCCCTTCTTCATAGCGAAAGCAGGGATTATTTTCTAATTCAGCAAAATCATTAGGCTGCAAAATATCGTCCGTTGTCAAAAATGGAATGATCCTTTGACCACAATTCAAAAGAGTTTTTCGCTGTCCTTCCACCATTTCCTGCAAAATTTTTTCTATTTCCTTCCACAAACTCATTTTTTATATCACTTAATTTTATGTAAAGAAGTTTTATCCTTACTTTTTTTCTCTACTTTTTTCTCTCTTTGTAATTGAAAAAAATCTTTCAGAATTTGTGCACAGGGGTTTTGTAAGACATGTTTTCGTATCTCGATCGCATGGGTAGGATGGATTTCATCAAAGAGATTGACCCAACTGCCATTTGCGCCATGTCTTAAATCTGGAGCCCCCCAAACTAAAGTTTTTATTCGAGTCAGAAACATCGCTCCTGCACACATGCTACACGGCTCCACTGTACAATAAAGGATGGTTTCAGAAAGCCTCCAATTGTCAAGCGCCGATTCTCCTGCAGTCAAACAAAGCATTTCTGCATGGGCAGTCGCATCTTTCAACATTTCAACTTGATTAAAACCACGAGCAATAATGTGTTTATCTTTAACAAGAACTGCTCCCACAGGAACTTCATCTGCTTTAAATGCCTTCCACGCTTCTTTTAAGGCTTCCAACATAAAACGTTCGTCATCGTTTTGCGTGAGAATTGTCCAAGGAAAACTCATTAAGCTTCTTTCCCTTGCAGTTTCCTTTGAAGCTGTGAAATTTGTTTTTTTAAACTTTCCATATCAACAATATATTTTTTTTGCATTCCAGCTAATTTTTTTTCATACTTATCTGTGACTCGAGCCATTTCAGCAGTAAAAGTTTTTCTCATTGTATCTGCGTTCAATTTCTCTAAATTTAATTGAGCTTGTTCTTTTTCTTGTACATCTTGCTTTTGAGATAATTGCTCAAGTTTTTGAAAAATTTCTTTCGGAAATACAACTGAGTTTAAAACAGCGAATAAGTACGTTTTAAGTGCTCCAAATTGACTGACAGCATTATCTACTAAAGGCTGAGCTTGAGAAATAGATAATTCTTCCAAATCAGTGAAATTTGGACTAATTTCAGTTAAATGACTCTCAAAGAATTCATACAGCTCACTATTTTTAAGCAGCCAACGTGAAGTCACAAATTCTGCCAATTCTTCTCCTTTTTCCTCATCATCAATGGCTTTTTGATAAGCCTCTGTTAACTCTTCTGTGGTCAACTTATTAAGGTTTTTTGTCCCTAAAAACTTTTTGACAAAATAAAAGTCTTTTTTTAAATGTTCATTTTTCAAATCTTTTTTTACTGAGTCAATCACGTTTGGCAGCAACTCTTTTAGAAGGGTAAATTTTTCTTTATACGTCGTATTTTTGTACATAATTAACCTATTGTTAAGTTTTTCTTATTCCCTTCATAACAATTAGATTTTCGTTATTGGAAATTTGGATTGGCATGTAGAAAAAAAACTCTAGCATGGCCATTTGGTAAAATGCAAGTCAGATCATAGATAATGAAGTGATATTTTTAAATCTGAAATTCAAAATTGCATAATAAAAATCGGAGTTTTAAACAGTGTGCAGATTTAGAAATCATTGCTTCAAAATCATTCAATTGGATTAATAGAGGGAGACTTTAGAGGGAGACTTTCGTTTTTTTCGTAGGAGATATTTAATTGAATATTTGCAAAAGGAAAAACAAGTGGTAAATAAATGATTACCACTTATTTATCACATTGAAATTCATCAGCATCGCTATTTCTAGGTCAATAATTAAAAATTGGGAAGTTTGAGCTAGGGAAATGGAAAACGTAAAATATCGTTCTTGTTAATCTGTGGGGAATATTTAGAAATGTTTATCTCATCTTTTTAAATTAGGTTTAGTAGATCATTAAGATTACGCTATATTTTACTTGGATAGCTATTGAAATTAGTTTTTTTATGCAAAATCGAGGATAGATAGTATTAAAATCGAATACACTGAAAAAGCTTTAATACAAATCTCCGATTTAAGGGTTTAAACCTTCTAAAAGACAAGCTACTAAAGTTGTATATCCGATTAACAAAGACGAAAACCATTGCTTTTAAAAATCCATTTTAGAATATTTTTGTTAAATAAAAAAAATTAACAAACATTAATTTATTCAGTTTTAGTTATTAAAATAATAATAAATAAAGCAAACCAATCTTAGCATTTAGTTATACATATTATTAAAAATTTTTTATTATCCATAATAAAAATTTTAGTTAAATGAGAGTGTGAAATAAAATTATTAAGTGAATAAAGTAAAGTTAAGTTTTAAATTTACGAATATTAATTATGAACCAACATACTGAAACTAAACATTCTTTTTATAATGTTAAAATCATTTAACAAAAAGAAAAGACCTATATTGACAATTATTAAAAGGATGTCGAAATTTACCTTCTACCTAAAAATTTAAAGAAAGAATTTAGGATGAATTACAAATGGAAAAATATCAAATGTTCATCAGCATCCTTTCTCAATTAGTGAGTGATAAAACAAGAGAGCTATGAAAAACAGCCTACTTATATTGAAGTTATTTTAAATACAAAAATTTAATTATTTAATCATTGATATAAAATTATTTTTTTTGAAAAATAAGCTTTTATACGCAAGTTCTTTATATAAATTTTATAAAAAAGCATATCCTTCAATTATTCTTACACAAAGATTTTGAGTTAAATTCCCTTCCACATGTATTTTTAAACAAGCTCAAATACTTTTCCATGTCCTTCTTTAAGATGTTTTCTTGCCTGAAAATTAAGGTTTTGTTATTATTATATTAGTTATTTACAGAAATCATGTTCAAAACATTAGCCTTTTTGGCTCTAAATACGGGGGATTCCTCATGTCATTAGACAAAGGTACCAAGGAAGAAATTACAAAAAAGTTCCAATTACATGAAAAAGATACAGGGTCAGCAGACGTCCAAATTGCTATTTTAACTGAACGCATTACTGAATTAACAGAGCACTTAAAAAGAGCACCAAAAGATCATGGATCTCGCTTAGCACTTCTTAAGCTCGTCGGCCAACGCCGTCGTTTGCTAGACTATCTTAATTCAACAGATACAAAACGCTATCAAACGTTGATTAACAAACTAAAACTGCGAAGATAATTTAATCTTTAAAGTCAGCAAAAAGGGGCAGCTTTAACTGCCCCTTTTTGCTATTAGGACTCTTGCATAAAACAACCTTTTAAAGTAAAGTTTAAAATTTGCAAGAAGCCATATAAGGAGAATTAGCAATTCTTAGAAAGAAATTGTGAAAATGAAATAGAAATCAGAAAATGTTCTTTAAAAGCTTTTGAAGTGCGTTTTCTGAGTTCTATTCCTGTTTAATTTCTTGGGTCATACCAATTCTTTTATCCTAATTTTTTTCTAGGATTATCAACTTGGATTAAAAAATTTATAGAAATTGCCATGGGCTAAATTCATCGGTTCTATTAGGGTAGCTCAAGCTATTTCTAATAATATCAAGTTTTTAATAAGATAACCCTTGAAAATAAAATGAATTTCTTAATTCAAATAGACGCTAACCCCCTCCCATAGATTCTTGCAAATTTCTTATTGGGAATAAACAAAAGTTTTTCTTTGGCAAAACTGTTACAAGGATCCAATAAGAGCTAGGCTAAAGATTGTTGGTCATAAACAATATTTTTTCCTCTCAAAAATGCGTATAGAATTTTCAATTTTGATTTATTAAAGTTTTCTTTTTTTATGGAGTATTATTTAATGCAACGTGAAACTATTTCAGTTCCTGTTGGTGCACAAGAAATTATTTTTGAAACAGGTAAAATTGCTCGTCAAGCTGGAGGAGCTGTTGTTGTCCGATGTGGAGAAACAGTTGTCTTCACAACGGCTTGTGCCGCCCCAAATGCTGATTCCACGACCGATTTTTTACCTCTTCGTGTTGATTATCAGGAAAAATTTTCGTCAGCAGGTAAAACACTTGGTGGATTTATTAAAAGAGAAGGTCGTCCGACTGAGAAAGAAGTTCTTGTTTCTCGTTTAATCGATCGTCCTATTCGCCCAATGTTTGAAGAAGGTTATTACAATGAAGTTCAACTTCTCTCTTTTGTTTGGTCTTATGATGGAATTAACTCACCAGAACCTCTAGCAATTTGTGGAGCTTCAGCAGCTCTAGTCATTTCCGATATTCCTCTTATTAAACCTATTGGAGCTGTACGTGTAGGGTTTATTGATGCTCAATTTATCGTCAACCCAACTATAGAACAACAAAAGCAATCTAAACTAGATTTGTTGATAGCCGGAACCGAGGAAGCTGTTTTGATGATCGAAGGCTTTTGTGATTTCTTAACAGAAGATCAAGTATTGGAAGCTATTGAAATAGGCCATCGCAGCATCAAAATGATTTGCCAAACTCTTAAACAGTGGCGTGAAAAAGTGGGTAAACCAAAAAATCGCGAAACTCTTAGACAATTACCAAAAGAATTGTATGCAGATGTAGAATCAATTGCGAATCCCCTATTAGAAAAAGCACTCCGAATCTGTGAAAAGCAAAAACGGGAAGAAGCCCTAGCTGAAGTCACCAAGGCTGTCAATGATCGTTTGATGCCAGAAAACGAAGAGCCTAAATACCCAGCCAAACATATCGCTTGTGTCATTAAAGACGTCTCTTCTAAAATGATGCGTCAAATGATTTTAAATGAAAATATTCGTTCCGATGGAAGAACATCAACAGATATTCGATTTATTGATATTGAACAAAGTCTTCTCCCCCGCGCTCACGGAAGCTCTTTATTTACAAGAGGTGAAACACAAGCATTAGCTGTATGTACATTGGGCGGTGCTTCAATGGCACAACGATTTGAAGATTTAGAAGGAGAAGGTAACAACCGGTTCTACTTACAATATTCTTTTCCTCCTTACTCAGTTGGAGAAGTAGGAAGAGTTGGGGCTCCGGGAAGACGAGAAATCGGACATGGAAAGTTAGCGGAAAGAGCTTTAATGGCAGTCATCCCCACGAAAGAACAATTTCCTTACACAATCCGTTTGGAATCTAACATTACAGAATCTAACGGATCCTCTTCTATGGCAACTGTTTGCGGAGGCTGCTTAGCGCTCATGGATGCAGGTGTGGCTATTAAACGTCCAGTTGCAGGAATCGCAATGGGACTAATATTAGAAAATGAACGCTTTATTATCCTATCAGATATTCTGGGAATTGAAGATGCGCTCGGTGACATGGATTTCAAGGTAACCGGAGATCAAAACGGCATTACTGCTTTCCAAATGGACATCAAAGTAGAAGGCATTACCATTGAAATTATGCGGGTTGCTTTAAAACAAGCTAAAGAGGGTCGCGTCCATATCCTAAATAAGATGCTAGCTGTATGCCCAACGTATAAGGGTGAAATGTCTCGTTATGCACCACGCATTGAAACGATCCAAATTAAACCAAGCAAAATTGCAGTTGTTATCGGCCCAGGTGGAAAACAAATCAGAGCAATCATCGAACAGACAGGTGTTCAAATTGATATTGATGATACGGGTCTTGTTAACATTGCTGCCACAGATTTAGTAAGCATTGAAAAAGCAAAAACCATTATTCATGGTCTGACCGCTGAAATTGAGATTGGTAGAATTTATTCTGGAAAAGCCATTTCTATTGCACCCTTTGGTGTTTTTGTGGAAATCCTTCCCGGTAAAGAAGGCCTTTGTCATATTTCTGAATTTGATGTAAATCGTATCAACAGCTTAGATGAATTTGTAAAACAAGGTGATATGCTCATGGTAAAAGTTCTCGATATCAACGAACGAGGACAAATTAAATTGAGCCGCAAAGCCACTTTACAAAGTCAATAGCTTTTCTTTTATGGTGCTGAACAAATTCAGCACCATCTATTCCTCTTTTATAAAATTCATAAACCACGCTAATGTCTACAAGCAAAAATATTCTTGATCAAAAGTAAGAAAAGGGCAATTAAACTGCTCGTCTATTCATAAGAGATAAGTTCATTGCTTTACAGATCACAAACATTTCTCTAAGGAAATGTGACAACCCTTTAAATAAAAGAAGTTCTTCTTGATAACTTTCAAAAAAACTTTTTGCTTTAATGGTTAAAGTTCTCAACTAAAGTTTTTTAAGGGTCGATCCATGAATCTTTAGGAGTAAATAGAGTAGACTTAGCCAATTATTTTTACATTAGTCGCTATTGGTATGAACAACTATTTCATTTGCGACTACAATCGGCATCGAGCATTACAGTTCAGGACTACCTAATAATTGTATTTATTCAAATATTTTCAGAGGTATTTGTAAGCAATTTATTAAGTTTTTTAATTAATCTAATTTTTTTTAATAAATGAAAATAAGAAAAAATAATACCTAAAAAAATTTTTATTTTTTAAAAAATTATGCCTTAACGATTTTCTTGTTATTTGTCACTATCCTATCTAGAAATCTATGTTGCTATTTTATTTTTTATCTCCCATGTTGAGGTTAAATAAAAATAACCCAAGCCTTGAGCAAAAAATGAAAGAACGTTTAAAAGTTGTTGTTCCTTCTTTTAATAGTGTTTCATACTTAGATAAAACGCTTCAGTCAATTGAAAATCAAACGATTAGAGACGTGGATGTTTGCGTGATTGATGATGCTTCTACCTTACCAATGCAACGCTCTTTAATTGAAAAATACTGTACGAAAAATGGATGGCTGCCTCTTTTTCATCAAAAAAACCAAGGAGCCCTTGTTAGTATTAAAAATGGAATAGAAGCTTTGAACTGTGATCGGGAAGATATTATTGTGATTATCGATGGGGATGATTGGTTGGCTGATCATCTCGTCTTTTCAACACTTTTAGAGGTTTATGAGTTCCCTTCTGTTTACTTAACTTACGGCTCCTTTGAAACCTATCCGAAAAATTGCTTAAACATCACTTATGCAGCACCGGTCAGCAAAGAAATTATTGATCAGCAACTATATAGGCAAACCCCGTGGATTTACCATCACTTGAAAACATTTAAATATCACCTCTGGAAACATCTTAAAGATTCAGATCTGCGTAACTTAAACGGAGAATATTATATGGTCACAAGCGATCGGGCGTTTTTTTACCCATTACTTGAACTTGCCGGACATCACATTCGTTTTATAGATCGCATTCTTTATATTTATAATCTTGAAAATCCTTTAAATGATCATAAAATTAGTCGAGATGAACAGCTTTTAGAGGAACATTATATTAAATCACTCCCAAAATACGCAGCTTTGCCGTAAGGTTTTTTTATGAAAGGTCAGTTTAAAATTGTCATTCCTTCTTTTAATAGCGTTAATTTTATTTCAAACACATTAGGGTCTGTTGAAAAACAATTGAACAAAAATTTTGAAGTTTGTGTGATTGATGACGCTTCCACAATTCAAAAACAAAGAGAAATCATTTCAGAATTTTGCCATCGTAATCAATGGAAATTTATCTTTCATTCAAAAAATCAGGGTGCTTTAGCTAGCATTGTGGAAGCAATTCATCATCTAAATCCTCAGGAAGACGATGTTATAGTCATGCTAGATGGGGATGATTGGTTATACGATGAAAATACGCTAAACATTCTTGATAAGGTATACAGTGAAGAAGATGTTTATTTAACCTGGGGACAGTTTCAAACATACCCCCCTGATTGTTTAAAAATGAATTATGCTCTTCCCATTCCCGAATTTGTCATCGAACAACAACTTTATCGAGAAATTGTGGATATTTTTGGCCATTTGAAAACTTACAAATACCGACTTTTTCGAGAAATCAAAGATGAAGATTTACGAGATCCGGAATCAGGAGAATATTTTCGAGTCTCGTGGGATAAAGCGTTGATGTATCCAATGCTTGAAATGGCAGCTCACAAAGTTCGTTTTATTCCTGATAAACTTTATGTCTACAATATTGTCAATCCCCTAAGCGATTATAAAATCAATCGAAAAGAGCAAATCGCAGCAACAAATTTTATTAGAAATAAACCCCACTACAAACCCATCTTTTAGTCACTCATTTGCTGCTAATGCTGCTTCAAATCTGGCGATCACTTAAGGCTTTTCTCCTTAAATTAGTTACTTCCTTGAAATAAGTTTTCGCAAAACATAAGCAACCATAGTGTTTGCTGATATTTCCCTTCCATATCCCTTTTGTTTTTGTAATTCATGCTATAGAATTAATGGCTTCTTATCAAATTTCAGGAATTTTAATTCCCTACTTAATATAAAATCAGTTTAATTATTATTCCATACGGGAAATACTAATTGATTAGAAGATGTATATTAAAAGCTAAAAATAAAAAATTTTACTACTTAAAGCATAGATTTATTAGCGGAAATAAAAAACCCTAACCACTCTATGGTTAGGGTTTAAAGAAAAGAGATAGCCCTTCCTAAGAAGACAATCCTAAAGTGTTCGGTATTGTTCCGGAACTAGAAATATCAACCTCTCTGGGAGGAGGAGGTGGTGGTGTAGCAGCTTCTTTTTTATGTAAATCTGCTGCGCGTTTTAATCTTTCACGTTTACGAACTGCATCCCAGTTATTTTTAACCACAATTTCTTGGATATCTTCACTGTCAAGTGTTTCAAACTCAATCAACATCAGAGTTAATAACTCGACCTGTTCTTTATAATCCAAAATAATTTTACGGGCAATAGCAAGTGCTTCGTCTAAAATACGGCGGACTTCGGAATCAATAGCTTGTGCAGTTTCATCAGAATAAGTTTTCTCGTGATGATCACCAAAGCCATATTGACCGCCACCTTCCGAACGTTCATCATAAGCAACAGCACCTAATTTATCGCTCATACCCCACTTGCAGACCATACTGCGAGCTAATTGCGTTGCCCGTTCAATATCTTGTTGAGCGCCGCTAGACACATCTCCGACAAAAATTTCTTCGGCGACACGTCCACCCATCAAGACAGCAAGTTGATCATGCAGTTCTTGTTTCCAATAGCTCACACGATTTTTTTTAGGAAGAAACATAGTCGCCCCTAAAGACATTCCTCTAGGTATGATGGTTACTTTATCGACAGGATCTCCGCTTTTCACAATTAATCCGACAACAGTATGACCTGATTCATGGTAAGCTGTTGTTCTTTTTTCATTTTCATCGATTTCTAAGCTTCGCCGCTCTTTTCCATACAAAACTTTGTCACGAGCTTCAATCGTTTCCTGCGCAGTGACAGCTGTCCTTCCTTTACGAGCAGCAAGTAAAGCAGATTCATTCAATATATTTGCCAAATCAGCTCCAGAAGAACCAGGGGTGCTGCGTGCAATTGCCATTAAATCGATTGAAGGATCCATTTTAATGCGTCGAGCATGAACCTTTAAAATGTCATAACGACCTTTAATATCTGGTAATCCAATAATGACTCGTCTGTCAAAACGGCCTGGACGTAATAACGCTTTGTCTAATACATCTGGACGATTAGTCGCAGCCATTAAAATAACACCTTCATTCGTGTCAAAACCATCCATTTCAACAAGAAGTTGGTTTAATGTTTGCTCTCGTTCGTCGTGACCTCCACCCATTCCAACTCCGCGGTGGCGGCCCACAGCATCAATTTCATCCATGAAGATGATACAAGGAGCCGCTTTTTTTGCTTGTTCGAATAGATCTCGAATTCGACTCGCTCCTACTCCTACAAACATTTCTACGAAGTCGGAACCCGAAATAGAAAAGAATGGGCGGTCGGCTTCCCCTGCTACAGCCTTTGCTATCAATGTTTTACCTGTTCCTGGAGGACCAATGCATAAAACGCCTTTTGGAATTTTACCACCAAGCGAAGTAAATTTTTGAGGGTTCTTTAAAAACTCTACAATCTCTTGAAGTTCTTCTAATGCTTCATCTACTCCAGCTACATCCTTGAATGTAATTTTGTTATCTCCCTTATTGAGAAGCCGGGCTGGAGATTTTCCAAAATTCATTGCCGTATTACCCATCCCCTTCATTTGCCTTGCAAAAAGCATATACAAAACTAAAATTACTAATAAAACAGGTAATAAGGTAAACAAGTAGCTAAAATAATTTGGAGAAGGTTCTTCGCTTTTGAAGGTTTTTTCAAGGACAGCGTTAAGAGGTTGATCTGGGGCTCTAAAAATGCCTCCTCGATTGTGGCTAAAATTAGCCCACTCTTCTTTAGCTTTGCTAAACCATTGATTGTAAACTTCAGGATCTTGTTTTTCTAAAGCTTTTGTTGAAAGCTCTTGGTTGTTAAAATACCAAATAACATTCGATACGGATTGACGAGCCTTGTCTAACTGAATTTGATTATCATCTAAGCGTGTGTTGATTTGATTATATTCATCCAACGTTTCTTTATAATTACGAACACTTCGTAGTTTGGCTAAACGAATGTGATCCTCTTCATGATTTAATTCATCGACAATAGCTTTTAGGCTAACTAAAGCATGACCATAAGCAGCTAATTGTTCAGATAAAGAAGTCGTTCCACTATCTGCCACTTCTTTATCAATTCCTTTAAGGGATTGCTTAATTGTTTCAGATCCAATTCCAAGAGCGGGCGAACGCAAATTTCTTAAAAGTTCATTGATTAAGTTACCTAAATTTTTTAAAGACTCTGCCGTTGGATTTTGTCGAGCAGCTTCATATTCTTTTTCCAAGCTAACCAAACTTTCGACAGCAGACTTCGGTAAATCTTTAATAATCACACTCTGATCTTCTTCGGGAGTATTGTACATGTCATCGACAACAACATATCCCCCCTTAGGAATCGATAAGCCGCTTAATTGCAAAAACAAACTAGCAGAATCGAAAACTTTTGTTTTCAGAGTTTTAATTTCATCTTTAACACGTGCTTGTTCAGCTTTAAGTTCATGATTCGTGTCAAGTAACTCTAAGTATTTATAACGCGTTTTCCCTTCTTCTGTCAGCCTATCTCTAAATTTACCGCTGAAAGTCACCAAATTGTCATTTAAAGCAATTTTACGACTATCTTCCGGTTGTAAAAGCTGTAAATTGACTAAATGTTCTAACTGATAGCTAAAAGACACTTTGGCAAATTTGGTATCAATAAAATTTTGTACCATTAAGGCAAACAAAAAGGCGGCCATGAGAAACCAAACAAAGCTGTTTGAAATTCCCTTTTTAAAATCTTGCTTGTTATCGTCTGACATAATTTCCTAACATTCGATTTGACGACCTTTTCTCAATCACTATCTAGAAAAAGTCTGTACTAATAATTGCATTGGTTTGTTCATTCTACCACAGGAAGTATTCGCATTCAATAATAGACTTCTTGTAAAGTTTCTCTCGCTCATTCTAGTTGATATTTTTTAGCGAACTGGTTGTAAGGATATGAGATGAAAATTTTTATGGTTTCACCATACAAACATAAACTAAATTCCAATTCCCACAAAATCCACAACTTAAGATATTTTTTAATTTACTACAACATCTCACATTGAAATCAAAAAAATTCTGATATGTTGTTGTATTTTTCTTATGTAAGATAACTTAATTCTATTTGCAAACATTTTTCTCCTTCTTGCAAATTTTGTCTTTCTAAACCAGTTAAAAATTCATGAGCAATTTCATTATGTTGCCAAATTACTGGAAAAAAAGAGCGTAAAAAGGGAGGAACGTGATGCGAACTCCACCATTTATTGATTGTGGAGTGATGTCTTAAAAGTTTGGCGTGTTTAGAGGCCTGCCCTAATACATACTTACCCAAAGGAAGATATGTTTTTAAATAACCACGCCATCCATCTAACCACGTTGAAGCTTGTAAATTTTGATGATAGAAACTCTCATTCGTTTTTATCATCCATTTCCCATAATACTGAAGGCTAGAGCCAGAAATTTGCAAGTTTGGATTCTTACATGCAGATTTTTTTGAAAGAATAAAAAAATGTCCTCGATCGATAACGATTTTTTTAGTTCCCATCTCAAAACTCAGTTGGGGCTCCAACTTTTCAATTGCCTCTGATGCTCTTTGAAGGATTTGTCGAGATAGAAAAAATAATTCTTGTTCGCTGATTAAATGTAAAAGATACTTGATTTCAACCAGATCTATAGAGGGATAGTTGGCTAAGTTTAAATAGACTCCAAAAGGACCTTTAACGATCTGACCTAGTAAAGGAGACACCCGGCCTAAAAAATATTTTTTTAATTCACTCATTTCAGATGCAATGTAAACTAATGAGTTGTCTATTTTCTTTCCAAAGGATCGATTTAAGTCTGGAATAATAGTTCGTCGCATGCGAGCTCTCATAAATCTTTCGTCACAATTTGTCCCATCTTCAAACGCTTTGAGTTGATTTCCTTTCAGAAAAGCTAAGATCTCATCTTTTTGAATTCCTAGTAAAGGACGTAAAAACTGGACTTGATCGTGCCACATTCTCTCTTTTAATCCGTCAAAATGAGACCAGTGAGATCCCTCTAAGATTCTTTTTAAAACAGTCTCCACTTGATCATTTTGTTGATGCCCTAAACAAACAGCTTGTAAATTATTTTGCAGGCAAATTTCCTTAAAAAATTTCTGGCGTTGTTTTCGACAAGCATCTTCTAAATTTCCAGCTAATTGCGAGAGATCGATTTTCAGCTGATGATAAGGAACGTGGTGTTGCTCTGCTAAATTTTTCAATATGGTTGCTTCCTTGGTACTCTCTTCACGCCAGCCATGATCAACATGAGCAACATGAAAAGAGAGAATTCCTTCTAATCGGCAAGCAAGTAAACAATAAAAAAGAGAAAGAGAGTCAGCGCCTCCTGAAAGAGCTAATAGAAGTGGTTGTGTTGATTTACAATACTTTTTGATAAATCTTTTAACTTGATTAATCACATTTAGTTTCTCATTTTTTAAGCAAATACAAGACATAAATTAAAGATAGAAGCAAAATCAAAATCCAAAGTAAGAATGGAAAAGGATCCTGTTGAATAGTTAACGTTCCCTCTTCATCAACCAATTTTGGAGATAAAGGTTCTCTTCTAATTTCGTGATTAGACGATAAAGGCTCATCCTTAAATACGGATTCTAGTTCTTTGATAAAACGTATTTGAACCCATTCCTTAAATCCCTTCTTCCAAACTAAAGTATCCGGATTAACGCGCACATCTGCTTTAAGCTCACCAGGACTAAAAGGGCCTTCTTTAAATCCATTAATGGAAATATACCATTCTTGTTTCACATTTCATCCTCATTTCTGAAAAATTGTCTAGAAATCTGCTTTCTTCTTTTCTGAATAACTCGACTGCATTGAACCCGTGTTTAGTAAGCTCTATTGTATCAAATTCGGTGATTAATTAATCTAGTAGGCACATCATACCAAATTGAAAAATAAATGTATAAATAACTACTTTTTAGTTTTGCCTATAAACCTCTTTATATAGTTGGAAAAATTTGTGATCCCTATTTTGTGGCGTTACTCCATTAACCATTTTTTAAAAATTGTTTTCGCTTGCGTCTTTGCATTCATTTCGATTTTACTTACAATGCGTTTGGATGAAATCGCCAACTTCGCTGCATTAGGAGCTCCGATTTCTTACATTTTATTGTTTGCGTTTTATCAAATACCTTATATACTTCCTATAGCACTTCCTCTTTCGTGTTTGATTGCCTCTCTAATTTTTGTTCAGCGCCTTTCTAATACACATGAATTAACAGCTTTACGTGCTTGCGGTTTTGCTTTAAAAGATCTTCTTGCGCCCATTTTATTAACAGCCGCCTTTCTCACGATTTTCAACTTTTGGATAGTTTCCGAAGTCGCTACGCAAACTCACCTTCAAACAAATATTCTTAAAAGTGAACTCCGTTCGATTAATCCTTTACTGCTTCTCAATAATAAGCATCTAATGAGGCTTAAAGGACTCTATTTTGACTCTTTAGGCCCTTCTCGGGTAGGAGAAATGGCTACCGATGCTGTTTTTGCGATTCCAAGTCAGCACCATCAAAGAATTAACTTATTCATTGCAAAACAACTTAAAGCATCTTCTTCTATTTTTACTGCTCAAGGAGCCACGTTGTTAACAACAACATCTCTCAATCAAGAGAACGCTTTTGATGACTTGTTGATTGAAAATATGAAAGAATCTACTACCCATGTTGAGGATTTTTCTCAAATCTTGCAAAAAAAAGTCTGGACTGTGAATAATGACTATCTTAAGCTCCCTTTGCTTTTAATTCGCGCTCAGGAACAGAAGCAGGCATTTCGCCAAGCAAAATTAGAAAATAAAAATCCTGTTATTGTCAAAGATTTAAAAGGGCAATTTCATAAAAGCCTTTCAGAAATCGCTAAACGGTCATCAATTGCTTTTGCTGTGATAAGTTTCACACTTATGGGAACTGCTTTTGGAATGAATATTAGCCGGCAACGTAAACATAAAAATTTATTGATCGTTATAATCCTAACAACATTTTATCTGACAACTTTTTTTTTGGCTAAGGGATTAGATCAACAGTTTTATCTTTCTTTCGTTTTATATCTTTTACCTCTCATCCTGATCGATATCATTTCACTTTGGACACTCAATCGAATTAGCAATGGAATTGAATAATGTTTAGAAGCATTTGGGAAAGATATTTTGTCAGTGAATTTATTAAAGTTTTTCTTCTTTTTTTAGTTTGTTTTTATGGTCTGTATGTTCTCATTGACTATGCAAGTCATACAAGTGCTCTTCCACATCATCATATACAGCTGCGTATACGAGAACTCATTCGCTATTATCTTTTTATTCTGGCGAGTCGAGCGGAAATTCTCATTCCGCTTGCTTTATTGATTGCATTTATTAAAACAGTTTGTACTTTAAATACTCATCAAGAATTAGTCGCTCTGATGGCAGGCGGAATCAAACTGAAAACTTTGATGCGTCCTTTTCTTATGATTGCCTTAACATTTGTTTGCTTACTTTATCTAAATGAACAGTTTGTTTTGCCTTCCGCCCTTAAAAAGTTACGCCATCTCGAAAACGCAACAAAGCACCAAAAAAAACGGCAATTGCCGGAAATTACCGTTAAACATGTCGTTCTAGAAGATAGATCTCTTTTACTTTATCAAAATTATGACAGTGAAAAAGAAGAATTTTTTGATGTATACTGGATTGAATCGATCGATAGTATTTATCGAGCCAAATATTTATGCCCAAATAAAGAAATACCTGTCGGTTATTTTGTTGATCATCTTTTAAGACAGCCTAACGGCGAACTATTACAACAACAGTCATATAGTCAATATGAATTTAAAAGTTTGCTATTTAACCAAGAACTTTTGCAATCTGCTATTTTAGATCCCGATATTTTGCCTTTAACAAATCTATTTTTTCAACAGCCCGGTCTTTTCGCCAACTTAAGTGAAAAAGAAAGCAAAATTGCGACTGCATTTTACTGGAAACTTCTCATGCCTTGGCTTTGTCTGCTAGCGATTTTAGCACCAGCTCCTTCTTGCGTTCGCTTTTCGCGCCAGATACCTATTTTCTTTATTTATATTTATTCTCTATTTGGCCTAATTGCTTTTTACATGCTTATGGATGCGTCCCAAGTGTTAGCTAAAAGGCAAGTTCTTCCTCCAATCTGGGCTATAGGCTTACCTTTTATACTTGTATTCAGCTTTTATAGTTATCGCTTTGCCCGCTTGAAATAACAATTTATCAAATGCCATGAAATTTAAAAAAATAGAATTTAAAATATATTTTTACCATCAGCTATAAAATGTTAATCTCATTTTGCTTTTCAAACAAACGACTCATAAAATTTTAAAATTATTTCTTCACCATTAGCAAAAGTTTAAAACTCTAAAAATTTAAAGTTGGTTATTTTAACTACTTCCGCTTAAATCACCTAAATTCATAAAGTGTTGACACTTTCTTTTTCTTTTCAAAAACGACTTTCCAATTCACTTGTGAATAATTGTGACAACATTTAGCATCTCTGAGAAACCAATTTAATTTTTGAGTCAAATCTATTTTTAAAGATTGTTTATGCATGTCTATTTTTTATTTTTTTCAGTGCTAGTAACTTTGTTATCTCCCCTGTCTCTTGTAGCTAAACTTACTTTGGAAGAATGTCAAACAATCGCTCTTGAGAACGGAGAAAAAAAAACAATTGCAGATCTTCAAGCTTTAATTGCTTATGATCGAATTGATGAAGCACGAAGCACCGGTCGTCCTAAGTTAAATATTCATGGCGATTATATGACCTCTGGAGAAACCAAACACTGGCGACATAATACACGAAATAGACATGTCAAAGTTTCTCTTGTGATTCCAATTTGTAATTTTGGGTTAACTAAAGAGGCTGTTAAATCTCAGAAAAATCTTTATCAATCTTCTCTTCATTCTTTAGACCAAATCAAGCAAGACATTCTGCATGCAGTTAGTGAGGCTTATTTTGAATTATTAATTTTTCAAAAGCTTGAATGGATTGTTGAAGAGTCTATTCGATCATTGCAAAGGCAAATCGAAGTAACCCAAGATTTTCTAAATCAAGGATTAATACATAGAAATGAAGCTTTATTATTCGAAGTTCAATTGGCACAACTTCAACAAAATTCCATGGAAGCTAAACTTAACACGAAATTAGCGACTGAAAGGCTTAATCGACTGATGAATAAAAATTTAGATACTTTAATTGAAATTGAAGATATTTTGACTTTTACAAATCAAGAAATTTGCCTAGACAATTTAATCGAAGCGGCTAAACTTAACCATCCTCAACTTTTAGCCTTATCCGCACAAATCCAAGCAGTTAAACATGGGTATCGTTCTGAAAAAGCAACCTTGTATCCAAATTTGTATGCTTTTTCCAATTACAGTAATACCTCTGATTATACGCTTCCTTATTGTCAAGGATTAGATGCAGGAATTGCTATTGATCTATCTTTGTACGATGGAGGTTATACCTACGCCAAACTCCGCAGAATAAAAAAAGAATTAAGTCAATTAGAGTGGCGTTATCAAGAACTTGAAAGAGATATCGAGTTAAATATCCGCTCCTCTTTTTTAGCCATTCAAACCGCCCTCGGAAAAATCCCCGTTGCTCAAACAGGAGTTACTTTAGCAGAAGAAAATCTCGCAATCACTCAAAATTTATTCGAAGAGGGATTGGTGACTAATCTTGACGTGGTACATGATCATGAAAATTTATTAGAAGCACGAGTAAGCTATTTTAAAACACTTTATACATATCACAAATCAAGGGCTAATTTGATCCATTCAGCAGGAATGATGCATAAAAAAGGATATCTCTAATATGTTAAATCTTCATCAAATGTTTAAAGCGATCATATTGGGCGCTTGTTATTTCTTTTTTCAACAATCTGTTCTTGCTACGGATTTTTCTACTGTTGGAAATATTTATCCTTCTTCAAAAAGTGTTGTTGGAAGTCAAGTTTCGGGAAGGGTCGATCAAATTTATGTCGAAGTTGGACATGAAGTCAAAAAAGGAGATCCGCTTCTTGCTCTTGATCCAACTTTTTTTCAAATTGATGTATCAAAACAAACAAACAACTTAGAATGTTCAAAAATTGAACATACAGATGCCGAAATCAATTATCAAAGAATGAAAAGGCTTTGGGAAAAAAATGAAGGGAAAACACCTTCTATTTCGCTAAAAAAATTCGAAGAAGCAAAAACCATTTATGAAAAATCGCTTGCCTCAGTAAAAGGAAATGAAGAAGAGTTGCGAAGAGTCAAAAAGCACCTTGCAGAAACAATCATTAAAGCTCCTTTTGATGGCGTTATCACTAAAAGATTTGTAGATCTAGGCGAATCCATTGCTTCAGCTCCTACAACAGCTCTTTTTGAAATCCAATCGATTAGCCCTGTTTATTTAGAATTTTCAGTTCCTCAAGTTTATTTGAACTTAGTTCATATCGGTACCCCCATCCAATTTGAAATTGAAGGAACTGATCACTCAAATTACCAAGCAAAAATTGATCTCATTCACCCTTGTTTAGATGAGAATACTCGATCAGTTCGTTGCAGAGTTGTTCTAAGTAATGAAAATAAAAAATTCTTACCTGGATCCTTTGCTAAAATCATGATAAAAGGAAACTCGCTGTGAACTTACCTGACCTTTCTGTTAAAAGACCTGTTTTCATTTCCATGATTATGCTAGCTCTTGTTGTATTTGGAACGATTGCTTTTAAAGAATTGGGCGTAGATCTATTTCCTAAAATAGACTTTCCTGTAATTACAGTCATTTCCACCCTTCCTGGTGCAGATCCAGAAACAATGGAAAAATCTGTCACAGAAATCATTGAAGAGGCTGTTTCTAATATCAGTTCTATTAAGCATCTCCGTTCTACAAGTGCTGAGGGAATTTCACAAATTATCGTCGAGTTTGATTTAGATAAAAATGTAGATATTGCTTATCAAGAAGTACAAGCTAAAATTGGAACAGTTCGGCAAGAGTTGCCCAATGATTTAAAAGATATTATTATTGAAAAATTTGACATCGATTCCGCTCCAATTATGGCCGTGGTTCTTTCTGGAGATCAACCTATTGAAGAACTTTCGAAAATTGCTAACAAAACAATAAAAGACTCTCTGCAGCAAGTACCAGGTGTCGGTCAAATCAAGATTGTTGGAAAGCAAGATCGAAATATCTGGATTTATTTGGATCCCTATAAATTGGAAGGCATGCATCTGTCTGTTCAAGATGTGATGCAAGCCATCAAAAATCAACATTTAGAATTTCCGGGCGGACGCATTGAAACCGGTAAAATTGAACTTCCCGTCAAAATCAAAGCTGAATTTGATCAATCTCAAAATCTTTCTTCTATTGTCGTTGCTTATCAAAATGGCTATCCCATCAAAATATCGGATATAGGTACTATAGTAGATGGATTAGAAGAGCAACGAACGCTTGCGCGTTTAAATGAAAAACAAGCCATTGCTTTAGTTATTCGAAGGCAATCCGGAACAAATACAGTCAATGTCGCTCATGCAGTAAAAAAAGAGCTCGAAAGGTTAAAACCTGAATTAGCTGCTCAAGGTATTCACACAGAAATTGCACAAGATCTTTCAGTTTTTATTGAACATTCAATCGAAGAAATTGAATTCCACTTACTTTTTGGAGGCGCCCTAGCCATTTTGATTGTTTTTCTTTTTTTAAGAAACTTTCGCATCACATTAATTAGTGCTCTTGCTATTCCCATCAGTGTCATGGCAACTTTTATGCTGCTTAATTGGATGAATTTCACTTTAAATACAATGACAATGTTGGCTCTTTCTTTATCAATCGGGATTTTAATTGACGATGCAATTGTCGTCGTAGAAAATATCTTCCGCCATTTTAAACAGGGTAAAAATGCAGAGGAAGCCGCCAAAATTGGAACCCGAGAAATAGCTCTTGCAGCCTTTGCGATTACGATGTCTATTGTAGCGGTTTTTTTACCCGTCGCATTTATGAAAGGAATGATTGGACGTTTTTTCTACCAGTTTGGTCTCACTGTCACATTTGCAGTTTTATTAAGTCTTTTTGTTGCATTTTCTTTAACTCCCATGCTTGCTGCAAAATTTTTGAAACCGTCCGAATCGAATCATTTTTTGTCAAAATGGATTGGAAAAGCTTTATATTGTTTAGATCAAATTTATGAATCTCTTTTAATAAAGGCTTTAAAATTTTATAAAACTTCTTTATTTATCGCTTTTTTTTTATTAGGAATGACTATCTACTTAAGTCAATATATTCGATCAGAATTCGTTCCACTAGAAGATCAAAGTGAATTTTTCATCAACGTTCGAACACCTCTTGGATCATCTTTATCTGTCACCGACCAAGCATTAAAAAATATCCGTGCTCAAATACAAGACAATGATTGGTTTAAATATAGCTTCTCCACCATCGGTAATGACAGCTTTAACAAAGTTAATGAAGGCGGTATTTATGTCAAAATGACAGATAAAGGAACAAGAACAATTTCTCAAATGGATGCGATGAAATGGGTGAGAGAAAAGTTAACGAATCTCGAAAATATGAAAATCAGCGTTGAACCTGTTGAAGCCATTTCTGGTGGCGGAGCAAGAAATGCAGCGATTCAATTAGATATTAAAGGGCACAACTTAGGCAAAATTGATGAAATTGCTCAAAATCTTATCGCAATTTTACAAGGCTATGAAGGTTACGTTGATTTAGATACTTCTTATGAAAAAGGTAAACCTGAAATAGAAATACATATTAAACGTGATCAAGCTTTTGCATTAGGTGTTGCTCCTTCTACCATTGCTCAATCAGTGAAACCTTTAATTGGTGGATCAGATATTAGTAAGTTTAGAGCAGATGGAGAACGCTGCAACATTACTGTTCGTTTAAAAGAAGCTTTTAGAAATAAAACTAAAGATTTACTTAATTTATCTGTTCGCAATGACCAAGGACAATTAATGAAACTTAATCATTTCATCGATGTACAGGAAAAGCAAGGCCCTGTTCAAATTGATCGCTATAACCGATTTAGGATAGTTTCAGTTTATAGTAACTTACAAAGCGAAAAAAAAGTCTTAGGTGAGGCTATTAACGAAATTCAATCAGCGATTCAATCCATGAACCTTCCTGCAGGCTATAGCGTCCAGCTTTCTGGCCATGCTGAATCCATGAACGAATCATTCGCAAATCTTCTCTTCGCACTTTTTCTAGCCCTTGTCGTTGTATACATGGTTTTAGCGTCGCAATTTGAAAGTTTTATTCAACCCTTAATTATTATGCTTTCAGTCCCCTTTTCAATGATCGGAGCTCTAGGTATTTTGGTTATTACTCAATCAACCTTAAGCATTTTTACTATTATAGGAATCATTATGCTAATGGGAATGGTGACAAAAAATGCGATCCTTTTGATTGATTATATCAATTTGCTTAGATCAAAAGATGGCTTGGATATTCGTACAGCGATTTTACGAGCGGCCCCCACCCGTTTGCATCCAATCATGATGACAACGTTGGCTATGGTATTTGGAATGTTACCCATTGCATTGAGTAACGGGCCCGGCTCTGAGTCGCGGGCTCCCATGGCTTTAGCAATTATTGGAGGATTAGTATCTTCGATGTTTTTGACTTTAATCATCGTACCAGTCATGTACTACATGGTAGATAATGGAATAAACTTTTTTACCAACTTATTTAAACGAAAAAAACAATAGAGACGTCAAAAATAACAAAAATGATTCAATAAAGTATAAGAGTCGGCTTTAAATTTATTTAAGCCGACTCTTATAACCTATCTATGCTTATTTTGGAAATCTTTCCATTCTTTTTCAGCCTGCTCTTTACTATAACCATATAAGCTTTGAAGCTTACCAAGCAATTGCTCTCTTTGTCCATTGATTTCTGTCAAATCATTATCGGTTAGCTTGCCCCATTTTTCTTTGACTATTCCTTTAATATTTTTCCATTCCCCTTCAATCTGATCTTTATTCATTTTTTTCTCCTTTTTTTTATTACTTCTTTGATTCTAATCTTGCTAATAATCCTCAATGACAGAACTGAGATGTAAATTGACACGATGTTTTAAAATATTAGTGTTTTCAACGATTCCCACGCTATGCTGAATATTATCTTGTTTAATGCTATGCAACGTCATAGCAGCTTCTATTACAGCCGATTGAATCACCTCTTCAATTATTTTTCTTCACTAATCGCTTCTACAACTTTTGTCATAAATATGAGAAGAAACTTCCTAAAAACTAAAATTGCATCATTATTTATCCTGAACTTTTCTTATTAAAATAACCACCCTAACTTGCAATTTTTATAGTTCATTAAAATCTGCAATTTGCTTCTGAATGTAGAAAAGAGATAAAATCCCCTTAAATCAGATTTAAAAATATAAAAATTTGCTAAAAATAAACCAAAAAATGATAACCTTTTATCTTTCGGTACTGCTCGTTAACCGATCTTTGATTCATATATTTATTTTTTGAATGACATTTTTTATGGATGCGTTTGATTTAAGACAATGGGACGGATTTAACCAGGCTGGAGGGAAAGCAGAATTTCCAGTAATTATTGATCAAATTATTATTGATTCCAGACACGTTAATTCTCCCAATGCCTTGTTTGTAGCATTAAAAGGAGAAAAACAAGATGGTCATGATTTTGTCCAGCAGGCAGCAGAATTAGGAGCAAAATATGCGCTTGTTTCTGAACAGTGGATTCCCCCTTTTAATCTTAAACCCATTTTTTTATTAAAAGTAAAAAGTCCTTTATCAGCTTTACAAGAAGTAGCTAAAACTTACCGCTTGCAACTTCCAACGAAAATCATTGGTATTACGGGGACCTATGGGAAAACGATGGTTAAGGATCTTTTGTTCCAACTTTTATCTACAGAAAAAAATGTATGTGCTTCTCCTGGGAGCTTTAACAGTCAAATCGGAGTTGCTCTTAGCCTCTTAACCATTCAAAAAAACCAAGAATTGGCGATCATTGAAGCCGCTATTTCAAAAAAACAGGAAATGGATATATTAGCAGACTTAATCCGTCCAGACTACACTATTTTAACACCTATTGGAAAAAAACATTTAGCTACTTTAAATGATATTGATACTATAACTTATGAAACCCTTAAGTTAGTTTGGGCGACATCTAAAACCGGATGGGTGCTCTTTCCCAATGACATCTATCAACAGTTCCACTTAAAAAATAATTTATTTTCTTCGTATATATGGGACCGAGACTCAAAATGTCTTCCCCATGCCATTCCCTTTTCCAAAAATTCTCCCTTCACCTCTCATTATCAACTAACATTTCCTGATTCATCCCGATACGAACAGCAAATGACAAATGGCTATTCCTATTTTTTGAATTTAATCAATATCACTTCTAAAGCAGCCTGGTTAAGTGGAATTAAAGCAGAAAACATTAAGAAAATATTCGATTACTACTATCCTGAACCCTCTCGAACTGAAATTTGGAAATCCCCTATAGGAGCAACTTTCATCAATGAAACGTCCTGTTCAGACCCACATTCAATTGATCGTGCTCTTAAACATTTTGATCATGCTGCTCCTTTTCAACGCAAAATTTTCATTTTTGGAGGAATGAAAGGCAATATTTCTTTTGCCCAAAACTACTATACAAAAATTGGTAAAACGATCTCTAAAGCACACCTTCGACATTTGTTATTATTTGGTCATCAACCTTTTAAACCTCTCATTGATGAGGTCAAAAAAATATCACCTGAAACAGAAATTTTATGTTTCAAAAGATGTGAAGAAGCTCTTAATCATCTCCAAAAAAATCTTCAATCACAAGACCTCATCTTGATTAAAGGAGATCGTAAAATTCCTTTCGAAATCTTACCAGAAACTTTTAATGGGAGCTCAAACAATAATCAATGCATTATTAACTTAGCAGCGATCAAAAACAATTTAGACATGATTCGCACTAAAATAACTCCTGAAACCCGTTTAATGATTATTATAAAAGCATTCGCTTACGGAACAGATGATATCCAATTAGGAAAATTTTTAAGTTCTTACGGCGTTGATATTTTAGGTGTTTCTTATGTAGAAGAAGGCGTAGCCCTTAAACGAGCAGGTATTACTCTTCCTATTTTCACGATTAATGCCGCCCAATATGAAATTGCTAAAGTAGTCAAATGGGAACTAGAAGTAGGTGTCAGCGATGTTAATTTTATTTCAGCTTTAGCTCAAGAGGCAAAAAAGAGCAATAAATGCATTAAAGTACATTTACATATTAATACAGGAATGGGTCGTTTTGGATGCCGTCCTGAGGAAGCGCTAAATCTCGCTTTGTTAATTACGTCTTCTTCGCACCTAATTCTAGAAGGGATTATGACTCATTTTGCTTGTGCAGATGATCCTCGTCATGATTCTTTTACACAAGAGCAGATTCAATGTTTTGATTCTGTCATTGAACAATTAAAAAGACATTGTATCCAAGCAAAATGGACGCATGCAGCTAACTCCAGCGGCACCATTCGCTTTTCTCTTCCTCAATATAATATGGTTCGTATAGGTCTAGCAACTTATGGTCTTTATGGTTCTGATGCTGTCAAACAAGCTTTAGATTTACGCCTGGCCATATCTTTAACATCTCGTATAGTTGGGATTAATCACTGTCGTAAAGGGGAAACCATTAGTTATGGTCGAAACTACCTGATAGAAAAAGAAAATCAAACAATCGCTGTTTTACCCGTCGGATATTTTGACGGTCTACATCGTCATTATAGTGGAAAAGCTTATGTGTTGATTCATGGAAAAAAAGCTCCTATGGTGGGATCGATCTGCATGGATTATATGATGGTTGATATTACAGATATTCCTCATGCGAATATTGGAGATAAAGTTCTTATTTTCGGAGAAGATGAATATGGACATTATCTTTCCCCTGAAGAATTAGCGATGAATGGAAATTCAATCGTTCATGAATTGATTACATGCTTAGGACCACGTATTCAACGTATTTTTATTTATGAAGAAGGAAGCCAAGTTCGTTGATCAATGAATGCGGATAAATGATTAGGAAACAGGAAGGATTTCATATGAGTAAAACTCAAAAAGAGTATCAAAAACTGCATGTACTTAGTAAACATGCACGCATTCTACAAGGTATTTCTTCTCATTTAGATTGGGATCAAGAAACCTATATGCCTTCTGGTAGCGCAGCTATTCGCGCAGAGCAACTTAAAACAATGGCGGGTTTAATTCATCGAGAAAAAACAAGTCAAAAATTCGCAAATACCCTTTCTAAACTTATCGATCTTTCTAGCGGCGAATTGATTGCACAAGACCTCACGCCTGCACAATCCTCTGCTGTTAAAGAATGGCGTCGAGATTATTTGCAAGATACTGCCATGCCAGCAGAATTCGTTGAAGAGTTTGCTCAATTAACTTCTCAATCTGTTTTGGCTTGGCGCAACGCAAAAAAATCAAATTCCTTTCAACAATTTGCCCCTTTTTTAGATCGTGTGGTTACCATGAATCGGAAAAAAGCCGATTTATTAGGTTATCAAAATCATCCATACGATGCTCTGCTGGATTTGTATGAACCTGATATGACCACAGCAGAAACGAAGCAAATTTTCGACAAACTCAAAAATACAATAACGGTATGGATAAGAAAAATTTCTACTCAAAAAATAGAAAATAATTTTTTATTTGGAAAATGGGATCATGATAAGCAAATAGCATTTAGCCACCAGATTTTAAATGCTATGGGGTATGATTTTAACAAAGGTCGATTAGACTTTTCTTCTCATCCTTTTTCTTCTGCTAGCCATCCAACCGACAGTCGTATTACAACACGCATTCACCCGTCTTCACTTATGAGTAATATTTCGGTTGTTTTACATGAAGGAGGACACGCCTTATATGAAATGGGTTTGCCACAAAATCTTTATGGAACACCCCTAGGAGATGCTCGTTCATTAGGAATTCATGAAAGTCAATCTCGATGGTGGGAAACGAGAATTGGACTTCATAAATCATTTTGGAAACACTTTTTCCCCATTTTAAAAAATACTTTTCCAGGTCGGCTCGATCAAGTTCATTTAAACTCTTTTTATCAAGCGATTAATAAAGTTGAGCCTTCTTTCATTCGCGTGGAAGCCGATGAAATGACTTATCCTTTACATGTGATTATACGTTTTGAGTTGGAAAAAGCTTTAATCGAAGGTTCAATAAATGTTCGCGAAGTTCCCGAAGCATGGAATGCAAAAATGAAAGAATACTTGGGCATAACACCTAGTCATCATAATGAAGGTTGCTTACAAGACATTCATTGGTCAATGGGTGCATTCGGATATTTTCCAACGTATACATTAGGCAATCTCTATGCGGCTCACCTTTTTGAAGCTTTTGCTAAACAATATCCTGACTGGGAACAACGTATCTCAATCGGTGAATTAGATTTTGTCAAAGCATGGTTATCCGAGCACATTTATCAACATGGGCGTCGTTACTCTAGTCGTGAACTTCTCAAGTTAGCAACAGGTCATGCTTTTAATGCTAATGCATATCTCCGCTACCTTCAAGATAAGTATAGTCAAATCTATCAGCTATAAAAATACACATCTGTGCTGAATGATCGATAAATATCATTCCGCACAGATGGAAAAGCTTTCAAAAAGTAAAGAAAAAGCACCTAAACTGCTCTGGCAAAATCCAATCTTTCTTTGATTAAAATAGCTGGGTACATACACAGCATATAACTGACAGATTCTAGTTCCTCAGATTGTAAATCTTGGTACTGAATGAACTTTAAAAAGGAAAAACCTCTGTAATTTGAAACATCCCACTATCAATCCCACTTTTACAAATTGAATTAAAAATATGAAATGTACTTAAATCGTTTTTTAGGGAAAAATATTTTTTTTTAATAGAAAAAACAAAACATAAATTATTTATTATAATTTTTTATTTTTAGCCAAAAAAAAATAGAATTTTAAATATTCTCTCACAACATAAAAAAACATTATATAACGAAAGTTATTGACGAAATTTAGAGAAGTCTTATATATTTTATCTTTAATCATGAAAAAATGGTTATCTTGTGCGGAAGAGTGGCAGAGTGGCCGAATGCGTCTGTCTTGAAAACAGAAGTCGGGCAGCCCCCGACCGTGGGTTCGAATCCTACCTCTTCCGTTCCTTTTTCTTTTTCTCTGCTGGTTTTTTTATCTATTTTAATGCGCCTTGAAATCATTTTAAATAAAAACAGTCTAACAAACTATTTTCATACAAATATTTTTTGAAAAAACATTGCCTAAGATTGATTAATTTTGAGAATCCTTTTATCTTCTTTTCTTGTTGTTTTAAATTTTTAATTCCTCTTTAGAATCTAACTCATCACCAATTCTATGTGATACAGTGTTAGAGTTTGTTGCAGTTTATGTAGAAATAAGTATAATATTTCTTTTTTTATCCGCTATTCATTATTTTTGAACTGACATGCACTAAACGGAAATAATTATGAGTTCGAACATTGAACTTGTCGCAGACGGTATTTTATTTAGTAATTTCTATTTAAACTCTATCTTCTTGAAGGAAATTATCAAAAATTGTGCAAGCATTTTAACTTGTACCTTTGGAATTCTTGAGATTTGTAATCTTTATCAAATCTCAAAAGGCCGACATTTATTAAATGCTTTATTTTCTACTAATATAGGAATATCTAAAATTCACATTTTCAGTATCATTTGCAGTAAAATTTCTCTTATTTTGAGTGCTGTAGCCTCTCGTCCAGGATTCGCTTTGATTACGGAAGTTTCCTATTATTTTTTTTCTCCTCTTCAAATGGAAGTTTACTTTGGTCCTAATACAATTTTTGAAGTTAATCCTTGGCATCCTCGCCATGTGATTAGCATTTTAGCTGTTTGCTTTGCTTGTCCTATCCTTCTTCAACTTTTCTATCAATCTTTTCGTCGGATTAATCTATTCATTAATAAATATTTTCAATGTCAAATGACAGAAACCTCTTCAACGAGAAGATTGACTGATGCAAAAGAAACTTTCATTTGGTTTTTCAATTTTTTAGCCAGCAGACCTATTTTGCATATCGGCAACCAATGTGCACAATTTCTTTTGTAATACAAAAAATTTTCGTTGATAAAATCAGCGTTTCTTATACAAATTTTATAGTTGTTAAGAGCTAAAAAATGTTTCTTTAGACAGAAAACAGATAGATTGCGGAAAGGAAACAAAAACAATTTTAAATTTTCCCTTAAAGAGATGGCAAAAAATTCAAGATATTAGAATTTTAAAAAATTAGCTCTTTAAGGGAAAATTTCAACTCACTAAAAATCAAAAGAGTTTATCATTTATTTACCTTTGTTGAAGATTCATGAGACGTGCTTTTTGCAGCAGACTTCTTTGAAGTAGGAAGCTTCTTAGTTGTTGAGTTAACAGATTTTTTAGGTTTTGCAACAGCTTTTGCAGCTGTTTTTATCTTCGCTTTTCTTGTGGATTTGCGAGGATTAGCTAGGGAAATTTGTGAATCTTCCCCATCATCATTTTTTTTTGCATACGAAAAAAGCTGGCGAAGTAATGGAAATAAAGGCTTATAAGCATCCTTAATGAGTTGATTACCCGACTTCGGTGCTAATAATAAAGCTGTTGTCAATCCGACAAAGCCCCCAGCCAGGCTTCCTAAAAGGATCTTTTTATTCATAGGAACCATCCTTGATCTTTACTTGCTAGAATTTATCGTTTTTTGTTAATACCTTGCCAAACACGATAACCTAAAGCAGCCCAATCCATTAAATCATCCATACGATGTTTAGCTTGACTGGTAAAATTTTCGCTTTTTTCTTCTGCTTCATCAGTCCACTCATGGACTATGCCCTTTGCCAGCTCAAGCCATTTGTTGGTTTTCGAATACGCAGTTGCGGCCATTTTTTTTCCATTTTTGGAAAATTGATCTGCTATACCACGAGTTTTATCACTCACTTTTTCACATCCTTCGACAATATCATCTCTCAGCTCACTACCAGATTTAGGAGCAAGCAAAAGCCCTACCACAGCACCTAATATTCCGCCAATAACCCCACCCATCATTAAATCTTTTGTGCAGGTTTCTTCTTCCTCTTCCTGTTCACATCCTATCATTTTTTTTACTCCGCAATATAAACATTTAGCTTTATCCGCTAATTCGTTGGAATGAGAACCAAAAGATTTCATGACAGATCTAGTTTTTTTGGAAATGTTATCTGCAATATCATGAGACTGATCTGATACATCGCTGTAAAAATCATTCATCTCTTGACGTAACCTTTTTCCTGCTTTTGGCGCTGTAAGAAGTGCAGTTACACCACCTAGTAAACTACCAATTACAGCTCCTGCGAAAAAATCTTTTGTATGGGTTGTTTTTGAAGTCATCGATTATCTCCTTTTCTTTAGATTTTGCCATAGGCGGCAGCCCTGGCTTGCTAATTCAAGAATTTCTGCGACTAATGGTAACTCGGGGCTTTCATCCCTATTTTTTTTGAAAGGTAATTCTTCACTTGTTTCGTTTCTAAAAGAAGAACGTAAGAATTCTTTTGCACGGCCGCTATAGAAACGAAGTGTCTTTTGTCTAAAAGCCTCTGCTTTATATTCTAAAGCTTCTCCAATATTTGCCAACGATTGAAACAAGGAATCAAATGCCTCAATTTTATGCTTTAAATCCAAACTAATTTGATTTGTATTTTCAATCGTTTTTTTTGCCTCATCTTTTATACCATCTAATTGTTGACGAACATCAATAATTAAATGATTAAGTTGATTTAACATAATACGCGCCGATTTACACAAGCATACAAGATAAATCACCAAAAAAATAAAGGCTATAGCTATCGCTGCTACACTTATTTCAATAACCATAATTTTCTCCAAATCTTGATTCTTTCAAAATCACCGAAAATATCTGATTTTTGTCTAGCGAAGAGCTCATCTCCAGCTTAAAAGTCAAAGAACAACTTTCGCATTTGCTAGTCGATAAATTTACTATGATCATTTTACATAAGAATGTAAATAGAATTTTCCATCTAAATTAAATTCATGGTTATTATATTTGTTTAATTAGAAAAACTGAGTAAACCAAATTAAACGCATAATAACAAATAATTATTTTATTTTTCAAAAATAACTATCCGTTTTGTTACGTTAATCCTTGCTAATTATTGATCCAAATTTTGTGAAATCTAAACAAACTCCTGAAATATGCTAAGAGAAAATTTTATTATTTTTTTTAAAGGGCTTCTGCATTATTATTGCTTTACAACTCAGATCAAAGGATCGCAATACAAAAAAAAACGACTCATCATTTGTTTTGATTTTCTGTGTCTATCATGTAAAATGAAACTTATTAAAAAAAAATTGTTAGGACATTATCAAATGAGCCAACGTTTTAATTTTGACCCCAGCTTTTTACAACCTGATTCGATAGAAAAAGCAACTATCATTCAAAAAGAACTTGCCAACCGCATTTGCTTAGAAGATGAATTTAACACACCAGAGTTTTTCGGAGGCATGGATGTTAGCAATAATCTTTTCGATCCTAAACAAATCATTTATGCAACAGCCATACTTTTAGATTCTAAAATGTTATCTGTTCAATTCCATAACAGTGTATCACAAAGGCAAACCTTCCCCTATATTCCTGGATTTTTAGGTTTCAGAGAAGCTCCTGCACTTATTGATGCATTAGAAAGTCTTCCAAAGCTTCCAGACATGATTTTTGTGGATGGGCAAGGAATATCTCATCCTCGAAGGTTAGGTATTGCGAGTCATATTGGAGTGTTAGTCAATATTCCTACAATAGGAGTTGCTAAAAATATTCTTTTTGGAGAACCGAAAAAAGACTTAGGTTCCTGCGTGGGTGACTATGTTTTTTTGTATGCTTATGGGAAAGAAATTGGAGCTCTTGTGCGAACTAAGCTTCGCTGCAAACCACTCATTATTTCTACAGGCCATCGCGTATCTTTAAGAACAGCTATTGAATATGTATTAAACTGTGTAAAAGGATATCGTTTGCCTGAACCAACTAGGCAAGCTCACTTAGCTGCTAATGCTTTTAGAAAACAAAGTCAAGCAGGTAATTAATATTTAAAATAATTTTATTCATTTGGCGTTGTGGGCATTAAATTTGTATGCGATAAATAATCTGACTTTTTTAAAAAAAATAAACGATTATCATCGATAACTTCTTTAGACAAGCTGATAATACCTATCAAATTTGTAAACAACATTAATGAAATTGCGATATCGGCAAGCCTCCAAATCAAGTCAACATGAATTAGAGCTCCGATGGGAATAAAAACAATATAAATATACTTAAAATAGCCTGCATATTTACTTCCCCACAAAAAATCTACAGCTTTTTCTGCACAATATGCCCAAGCTAGAATAGTTGTATAAGCAAATAAAATCAGGGCAGTAATTACGATAAATGCTCCAATCGAGCTTCCTAAGCCTACTTGAAAAGCGTGGGTAACCATATTGGTGCTCTGTAATCCCTCCACTTGCCAAGCTCCTGTCACAATCAAAGTTAGCCCTGTCGCTGTACAAACAATCATCACTAAAAAAGAAGCAACTAAAGTAACCACTCCATCCACAATAGGATTAGTCGTACGAGCACTTGATTGCAAAATTGGCACAATCCCTGTTCCGGCATCAGTTGCAAAAACTCCCCGATCAAATCCTGTAGAGATAGCTTTAACAACACTAAATCCAAGTACTCCTCCAAAAGCAGATTGCGGAACAAACGCAGCTTTTATCATGAGTTCGAAAGCAGGCATCACTTGATCGGCATGAAGCCAAAGAATAACAAATGCTGTTCCTAAATAAAGGGCTGCCTTAATAGGAACAATAATTGAAGCAAGCTTGGCAACTCTTTGCACTCCCCCTACTAAGACAACACCAACAAATAAAGCAATAAATAAGCTACAAATAAAAGGATCTAAACCTAATTTTATCAATGGAAGTGTTGCTGAATTGATTTGTGCAAAATTTCCAACTGTTAAAGCACCAAAAATGGTAAATAGGCTAAACAACGTTCCTAATACTTTCATATTAAGACCCTCGGATAAATAGTACATAGGCCCCCCTACATACTCACCGTTAGAGTTAAGTTTTCGATATTTAACACCTAAAACACAACTAACATACTGAATGGAGGCACCTAAAAAAGCCATAATCCACATCCAAACAAGGGCACCTGGACCACCTGTTGAAATAGCAACAGCCATACCCGAAATATTTCCCGTCCCAAAATTACCGGCTAAAACAGCTGAAATTGCTTGATAATGGCTGATATTTCCTTGACATCCTTGATCTTTTTTAAGTAAGCAACAAAAACTCATTTTTAGCTTTGATATTTGAACAAATTGCAATTTAAACGTTAGATAAAGTCCAAAAAGGATGATACTCGGAAAAATCAGAAAAAACGTAAATCCTTCATTAAAATTTATTAAAAAAATTTTTAAACTAAAATCCATTTTTACCTGTTACTAATTAATTCTGTAAATATTTTTTTGATATTAATATGTAATATGCTTTTAAATTAAAAAAATTAACTATTCATTAATTGTTAAAAAAAACGTAAATCAACTATTATCTCATGGTTTGAGATTGCTGTATACATAAAAAAAGTTGGTAAACCCAAGCTTAAGCGCCAGATGATATACATCATACGATTCACAAATTGCAATTTTAAAAATTTTTAATTTGAGTTTTATGCAATCAGACACCCCCCCTTTATTAACGGTTACACAATTGACTCAAGCCATCAAACTCAATTTAGAGTCGATGTTTCCTTTTATTTATTTACAGGGTGAAATCAGCAATTTTAAAGAGCAATCATCTGGTCACTTTTACTTTTCTCTAAAAGATGCAACAGCTCAAATTTCTGCTGTGATGTTTAAAGCTGAGGCTTCTTTGTTGAAAACTCCTCCAAAGGGGGGTGATCATGTCATGATAAAAGGAGAAATAAGTGTTTATCCACCTAAAGGGAATTATCAGCTGATTATTCGAGAACTTTCTTATGTGGGTATAGGGGAACTTCTTCAGAAATTAGAACAGCTCAAAATTAAACTTCATCAAAAAGGTTGGTTTAAAGCGATTCATAAAAAATCGATTCCTCGTTTTCCTAAAAAAATCGGTGTGATAACCAGTCCCACAGGAGCAGTGATTCAAGATATTTTACAAATTTTAACACGTCGTTTTTCAGGTTTTCATCTCATACTTAATCCAGTCAAAGTTCAAGGAGAAGGAGCAGCAAAAGAAATTGCTCGTGCAATCGAACAATTCAACCGATATCAATTAGTTGATGTTTTAATTGTAGGAAGAGGTGGAGGAAGTTTAGAAGATTTATGGCCTTTCAATGAAGAAATTGTTGCTGAAGCTATTTATAACAGTCAAATCCCGATTATTAGTGCTGTTGGGCATGAAACAGATCATTGCATCGCTGATTATGTTGCAGATATTAGAGCTCCCACTCCTTCTGCTGCCGCAGAGATTGTCATTTCAGAAAAAAATCAACAACTTGAACATTTAAAAACTTTAAGAAGGCGAATACAGCAAGCTATTCAAAATCTTATCCAATCAGGACACTACCGTTTAAAAGGTTTTAGCAAACATCTTTTTATTACTCATCCTCATGTTATTACAGAATGGAGAATGCAAAAACTTGATGATTTGAAAGAGGATCTTTCTAACCAACTCAAACAGATTATTACTTTCAAAAAACATCAATTAGAATCTTTTGCTCGCCAAACCCAGCTCTTGAAACCATCTAATCAAATCATTCACCTTAGAAAGCATTTGAGAGACTGGAATGGTATTTTTTCAAGAAAAATGCAAGATCTACTTTTGCAAAATAAAAAAAAGATTGAACAAATTGAATATCGTTTAAAACAACAGTGGACCTATTTAATTGGGCAAAAAAAATATCTTTTTAAAGGAAAAGACTATAGAATCAAAAATAATCAATTAATCAGAGATCGAATCTTATGTTCAAAACAGAAAATTTTACATATAACTAATATTTTAAAAGCTGTTGATCCCAAAAATCTTTTAAAACAAGGCTATAGTATTCTATTTGCGGAAAAAGAAGTATTCGTTATAAATTCAATATGTAAACTTAAAAAAGGGCAAAAAGCCAAGCTTTTATTATCTGATGGCGAAGCCTTAATCACTATCAACGAAGTGAATCCTCGTGAATAATCCATCTGATCAAGAACCTACTACTAGCTTTGAAACAGCTTTATGCCGCTTAGAAGAAATACTTGAAAAGATGAATAGCGGTACAGTAAGCCTTGATGAATCTCTTAAACTTTATGAAGAAGCTGATCAGTTAATAATAATTTGCAATAAACGATTAAATGATGCTGAACGAAAAATAGAGATTCTAGTCAAAAACCGTAGTGGTGAATTAACACTAGGAAACGACGACAAACCTATCATTCAAGATTTTAAGATCGCTTCAACCTCTTAATTTATCTTTTTATTGCAGTCTTCCGTCTTAGAATGTCAATAAAAACTTTTTGAGAGATGACTTTTTAATTAAGTGACTATAAAGGATTTTGAATGACACAATCAATTCTATCGAATCTGAATCATCCCAATGATATCAAAAATCTTTCCTATAGTGATCTCAAGTACTTAGCTCATGAAATTAGACAACGCATTATTGAAGTTTTATCTGTTAATGGAGGACATTTAGCCTCAAATTTGGGTGTGGTTGAACTCACTTTAGCTCTGCATAAAGTTTTTGAGTCCCCTGATGACAAATTTATCTGGGATGTTAGTCACCAAACTTATGTTCATAAATTACTAACAGGTCGAAATGATCGCTTTCATGAAATTAGACAATTCAAAGGATTGTGTGGATTTTCTCATCCTAAAGAATCTATTCATGATCACTTCCATGCAGGACATGCAGGAACCGCTCTTTCCTTAGCATTAGGTGTTGCCAAAAATAGAGACTTAACTAAGAGAAAAGATTATATTATCCCAATTATTGGTGATGCAACTTTAACATGTGGATTAACTTTAGAGGCCCTAAACAATATTTCTCGAGAGCTTAAGCGCTTTATCGTAATTCTCAATGATAATGCTATGTCTATTTCTAAAAATGTGGGAGCAATTACGCATATTTTAAGTCGCTTACTAAGTAATCCTACAACAAATAAAATTCACCAAGAGCTTGATACAATCGTTTCTAAAATACCTAATTATGGTCCCATTCTTTCACAACAAGGACATAAAATTACTGAATCTTTAAAAAATTTGGTGAGCCCTGCCGTTTATTTTGAACAATATGGTCTTTCTTATATCGGACCGATTGATGGACACGACACAAAAAAACTAGTGGATGTTTTAGAAGGTGTAAAAGACTCTAACTGGCCAGTTATCATTCACGTTTTGACCAGAAAAGGGGAAGGAATGGATGAAGCCATCAAAAATCCAATCTCTTACCACGGAGCCAAGCCATTTAGTAAAGATACTGGTAAATTTTTACCAAACCCGATAACCAAACCTACTTTTCCCAAAATATTTGGTTCTCATCTTTTAAAAATGGCTGAAAAAGATCCTAGCATTGTGGCAATAACCCCAGCCATGTCTGCAGGGTCTTGCTTAGATGATTTTATGAAAACTTTTCCTGAACGCTGTATTGATGTGGGTATTGCTGAATCTCATGCGATTACTTTTGCAGGGGGTATGGCATATGGAGGTAAAATGAAAATCGTCGCCTCTATTTATGCAACTTTCTTACAAAGAGCTTTTGACAACGTTTTTCATGATATTTGCTTGCAAGAGTTACCGGTCGTATTTGCCATTGATCGAGCAGGAATTTCAGGACCTGATGGTTCTACCCATCACGGGATCTATGATATTTCATTTTTGAATGCGATGCCAAATATGATTATTGCACAGCCTCGTAATGGACAGGTTTTAAAAGAGTTGATGGAATCAGCTTTTAGTTGGAAAAGGCCAACGGCTATCCGTTATCCAAACTTAATGACCGAAGAATTTAACCATCCTATTTGTGAAAGAGAATTAGGAAAGGGAGAAGTTCTAATCGAAGGCAACGAAATTTTAATTGTCGCCTTAGGTCATATGAATCAGGCGGCATTAAAAGTCCGAGACCTATTAGCTCAGACTGGCATTGAAGCTACAGTTTTAGATCCTATTTTTATTAAACCATTAGACTCAGAACTTTTTTGTAAGCTGCTTCTAAATCACAATAAAATTGTCACCATTGAAGAACATAGTGTTGTTTCTGGGATGGGCTCGATTATTAACAACTTTTTAGTTGGACAAGGGTTTAATCAAATACAAGTTTTAAATTTGGGAATACCCGAAGCTTTTCTCGATCATGGTAGAAATCAGGATCTTTTAAACGAGATTGGCTTGGTGCCTGAAAAAATTTTCAGACAAATTCAATCTCATTTTAATTTAATAGCACAAAATACCCTTAATCCTGTTGCTTAAATTATTTTCAAAGTTTGTAAGACATACTTGAACAAGTAGATATGCTATGATGATTGCACTATTTCCTAATGAAAGTAAAGATCCTTCCTTAAAAATTGCAGCAGAGATTTGCCAGTTTTTGATTTCTCGAAATATTGAAATTACTGCCGAAGATAAACATGCCAAACAATTAAACGTATTTCCCCTATCACAAGTAAACGTTCAACATATCAATTTTCGTATTTCTCTCGGAGGAGATGGCACAATCTTACGACTCATTCATAAACACCCAACTATTCATGCTCCTTTACTTGGAATTAATTTAGGAAGTCTTGGTTTTTTAGCTGACATTCCGCTAGATGGCATTTTTCCAAGCTTAGAAGATTTAATTAAAGGACGTTATCGTGTTCAAAAACGGATGATGATGGAAGGTTCAGTATTATGTAAGCCCTCTTGTTTTGCAGTTAATGAAGCCGTTATTCACCGTGCTCAGAATCCATGCTTAATTGATTTAGCTATTTATGTGGATGGAAACTATCTCAACACTTTTTCAGCTGATGGGATGATTATCTCGACTCCGAGTGGATCAACAGCATACTCTTTGGCAGCCGGCGGCCCGATTTTAACGCCAGAATTAAAAGCTTTTGTTCTTACTCCTATTTGTCCCCATACGATTTCTAATCGCCCCATTGTTTTAATGCCAGAAATATCTATTCAAGTTAAATATTTAAGTTCCTACGCTCCCGTTGAAGTTTCCTCAGATGGCATATCGAGTTTTAGCTTATCAACAAACGAAATTTTTCATGCTTCTATTTCTTCTCAAACTTTTGATTTAGTTTGCTTAGAAAGGCATGATTATTTCGCTACTCTAAGAGAAAAATTAGGATGGCAAGGAAAATTAAAAATTTAAAAATTTCCTTATTTTTCATTTTTTATAAAGTTTTAATTTTATGAATCTAACCAATTCTTTGTGTTTAACAAAATTTTCAAGAAATCTACTACCTTAATCATATTTTTAATAGATTTTGAAGGCTTTTTAAAGCAAGGAAAACTTATTTATTGCTTATCATTTCCTGTTTTCCTGTTTTTTTTAGAATTTTTTTAAAGAGATTTTTTTTGCACTTTAAAAATTTTTATCAATTTGAAAACCAAGGAGTTAAAAACAGTTTCTAGCAAAACTCATTTTTAATTAAAAAAATCTTCTGGAACAATTAATTCTTAAGGCGTATTTAATGAGATAAATACTTTTTTGTTAATCGACCCTTAATCAACATGCTTACATGAAGAAAAAGGCGATATATAAATGGGTAATAGAAAATGACGAATGTTATCCTTTACACTTTTTAAAAACTAACAGGAGTTCTTTTATGAAAAAATTTTTAGGTTTAGGCTTTTTAGCTACATTAGTATTGTCTTTATCTAGCTGCTGTTTCGATCGTAACCCAAGCTGTGAGCCGTGCTCTCCAAAGCCACGTTACTGCGAGCCAAGGGCATGTTCTCCAAAGCCGGTATGCGAACCAAAATATTTTGACAACAGTGATTGCTACTAAAATGCGATTTGCATGCCAATGCATGTGAAACTCAAAAGCAGATGAATAATTTCTCTGCTTAGTTACAAAGTTTTAAGTAATTGGCAAAGGAGTTGTGTAAATTGAAAAAGTCAAACACAAAAACTCAACGATGAGTTTAAATGAATGCGAAGTTTTCAAACGCACCCCATGCCATCTAAAAGTTTCGCAAAAAAATACAGCTCATAAAGGTCGGTAAGTAAGACATCTTTCTTAATCAGATCAGAAAAACTGTAGGGCATGTAACGATACTGACTCTAAATTTATAATTCAAAAGAATTATCCAAAATCTTCTACAACTAAGACCTTAACCAAGGAGTCTTTATGAGAAAACAACTAGGGATATTAACCTCGTTGGTTTTTTTAGGTGTTTCGGCACTTCTTTGGACAGGCTGTTCCAATTCACACGGAAGCAGCGATTATTGCGAACCTTCGGCCCCGATTTGTGCGCCAAGTAAACCAATCTGTCCTCCTGTATGCAAGCCTTGTTCAGAGCCTTGCAAAACTCTCAATTCATGCCGGCCAGTTTGTGAACCACAGTCATGCGCGGTTCCACAAAAAGCGACTAGCAAACCTGCTTACCCTTTAGTTGCTCAAGAGCACTGCCCACCTAAGTGTGCAGCACCTTTAAAGCAATGTAAAGCTGGACCTGCAGGTGAGTGCTCTACAAATGGGGTAACAGTTAAAGCTCGAAACCCCAAGATGTGTATTCTTGGTGACCAATATCCTCTAGATTTAGAAATTTCTAGTAGCTGTGATGTTTGTGAAGTTATTCTAACAACTACTCTTCCTGAAGGTGTAACTTATTTGAGAAGCCAACCAGAAGCAAAAGTTGATGGCCGTACTGTTGTTTGGTCTTTTGGCAGCATGAACCGAGGACAAACTGTTCCAGCTAGAATTTGGTTAAAAAGCGAAAGAGAAGGTGATCTTTGCACATGCTTCTGCGTGAAAGCAACTCCAGTTGCCTATTGCGCTCTCCTTTGTGCAAAACCTGTTCTTGTTTGTGAAAAACATGCACCAGCTGAAGTTGGTCCAAATGAACCAATCAACTATACAATTACTGTAACAAACATTGGTACATGCCCAGCCGAAGATGTTGTCATTACTGACAATATTCCAGATGGACTAGAACATGCTAGTGGTCAAAAAACTCTTAACTTTAAGTTAGGCACCTTAGAGCCTTGCCAAACGAAAAAAGTGAACTTCTGCTTAACAACTTGCCATCGTGGAAATTTCTGCAATACAGCAGTTGTAACAGCTTGCAATGCTAATCAAACATCTTGCGAAGCTTGCACATGTGTCGCATGCTGCCAAGTTGAATGCCAAAAAGTTGGACCTAAAGAAGTTCCTGTCGGACAAAATGCTGATTACCAAATCACAGTTGTGAACACAGGTGACAAGTCACTTCATGAAGTTGTTGTTACAGATACAGCTCCTTCTGCAACAAGTATTGTGACAGCTTCTGGTGCAAACATTAATGGCAAACAAGCTATTTGGAAACTTAAAGAACTAAAAGCTGGTGAAAAAGCAACATTCAACGCTACGTTGACAACTTGCACACCTGGCTATTTTGTTAATAGAGTTAATGTCACTAACTGTGAAGGTTGCAACTCTAGCTGCGAATTTGGTACAAACTGGAAAGGACGCCCAGCTCTTGATGTCGGTATAACAAATTCCGATAATCCAATTTGTGTTGGTGAAACAAGCCGCTTTAAAGTGATTGTGACTAACAAAGGTCAAGAGTATGATACAAATGTAAATGTTGTTGTCAACTTCCCAAGCGAGCTTACTCCAGTTAACGCATCTGGTGCATCTGCAGCTCAGTTAAAAGGACAAACAGTTACATTTGCTCCATTCCCAAATCTCGCTCCTCGGCAAACACTTGAGTACTATATCACTGTTAAGGCTAATAGTCGCGGTGATTTACGTCCTAAAGTGCAAGTAAGCTCGGATTTCATTAAAAATCCGATCACACAAGAAGAGAGCTTAATTGTGAACTAAGGTCTGATTTTCTAAATCAGTGATCAAAAGGCAGGTCTTCGGACTTGCCTTTTTCATTTCACAAATCTGAAATTACACCTTTTGGATAATTTTTCTAATTGAGAATTTAATTTTTCGATTTTTTTATGCCCAGCAATAAAAAATGCCCCTCAATTATTTGGGACAAAGTATTTAAAAAAATATCTCCTTAGTGAAATATAAAGAAACTTTGAGAAAAATGGCATTCAGTTTCCATAAAAAAATATTTAAATTCTTTGATTAAGGTGGATAATGAATAATAGTAATTTGAATTATCAGATTTATGCTTGCCTCCCCTTTGTTGAATTAGCAAAAGAAACATGTATTCAATTTGGAGCTGTTATCTTTTGGCCTGCTTCCCAATATTCAACTTATTTAAATCAAACCGAACATCTTTTTTTTCATAATTACATTTACTCTATTGGTCAAATAAAAGCTAAGGTTGGTAATGAAAAAGTTGAGTGGATTAATACAATCAAACTATATCCTAAAGAAACAACATGTATTTCTATCTCAAATCAAATTCCTGTTTCAGAAAGAGAGGCTGTTTTAGTCGATGCTCTTTATTTGCTTTATTTTGCTTGTACTTTTCGAGATCTTTACTATGGAAATGAAATTCCTTCTTTTAATGCCTTTAGAAAAATCATTCCTTGTACTCTCGACTTTATTAAAACCAAAGATAACTGGAAAAACCTTTACATCAATGAAAGTTATCGCGAAGAGACTGTTTGTATTCATTTTCTTGATCAAGACATCTGCCAAGGACTGGGAAAAACGCTGCTAACAATTTATCAATCTGCTCCCCATGAAAACATGGCTACCATTCATGCCTATAAACGTCTCGTTCGCTCCATTCGATATTTTGTCGATCGCTTCTTTCAACGGTTTGTTAATCTTTTTGAAAAGGAGGTTCAGTTTTCTGAATATTTATTTGAACCAGAAGATGTAGTCTTTTTAGCTTCGAGTTTTGAAGCTTTATTCGATCTTAATGATCAACAAGTCACAGCAGATTTTAAACATAAGCTTCGCTCCCTTCTTCCGTTAAAATTTACAAAACCATTAGAGCTATTTTGGAAATGGATTGACGATTTTTATGAAGTCAAACGAAAAATTATTCATGGAGGAACAACTCCAGATCCTCTTTTTAAATTAAACCCAAATTTTGAAATATCTCATATTTCAATAGGAATTAAGCTTTTTATTTATTCTGTTTACTATATGCTATATCGTTACCAACTCATTCATTCTACACATGCAGATGCCTATACTCCCCCGGACTTCAAAGGGATACATCCTGAAGAAGTTCTTCTATTTTTTTGGACTGAATCAAGTTTATTAAATAAATTAAATGTTTACACGAAGCAGTTTGAACAAAGATCTAAAGAAAAAGAATTGCAAGCTGATATTCATTTGCTGACAACCTTATTTGTCTCTATGTATGACAGGTATTATTTACATCCTCATCTTAATAAAATTAATTTTATTCCATCTTCACTTGAATCTATTTTAATCAATGGACAACAGATTTTAGATAGATTAGAAAAGAATAGATCTGTCAAAAATCATCAAAATTTATTGGATATTGTTGCTCTTACATTTTCAGATCGATTAAAAAAAAGACTAGCTCAATAATAATAGAATGAGCTACACTTAAACAAATTATTTTAATCTTAAGTAGACAATAGACTCTGAAGGATTTTCACTTCAGCCAGTAAATTGTTTCTTTCTTTTTCCTCGTTTTGCCTTATTTCACGCGGATTAACTTCAAGAGTGGCTAACAGATTTTTAATAACATCTTTGGTGGCATTCACTTGATAAGCAATTTTTAAATGATCAATTAGAGTGATGACTTGCAATTCAATGAGATTCAATCCTTTTGTCAATTTTTTACGCATTTGGTAAACATATTCTTCAAAAAAGGGAATTGTAAATTTATCCTGGTGCTCATGTTCTAATAAATTAATATTCTTTATTAACATTTTAATTTTATATAAGCAAATGTGGATATATTCAGTACGCTCTTGAAAAAGTTTAATTAAATGTTGAGAAGAGGCTAATAAAAAAAATTTAATTTGTTGTAGATTATTTTGATGGTCATGAATTAAATTTATAACAAATAAATTGACTTCCTCTGTTAGAAATAAAAAAAAATTTTTCCTTTCTTCTTCTTGTTCTCTAGCCATTTTCTGCATACTATACTCAAAAATAGAAAAAGCTTTGTCTTCAATTTCCGCCAACCATTTATCAATCACTTTAATGCCAATTGATTGTCGAAAATGATAATCATTTTTCAATGATTTTAAACTTTCTAGATTAGATTTTATTTCTTTAAATTCTTTAGCTGCTAAAAAAGAACATTGAAGGATTTGAGAATCAAAAGAAGATAATAATTTATCAATTGCATCCAAATGACCTTTTTTATTAAGGTGAATTTGAATCCAATAAAGAACTGTCTCCCAAAAGGTAGAGTGTTTAGAAGAAACTTTTAAACGATGGACGCAACCACGACTATCTTGCATCAACGTTTCGTCAGATTCAAGAGGTTGATGAAGTAATCTTGATACTCAACTTCTATCCCAAATATATTTAAGGGATTCCATCGAAATAAAACATTCTTAATCATGGATGGCCTATATCGTATAGTAAGCTAATTCTAGAATAATCTCTTAAACCTATTTTTTGATAAAATAATCATAAATTTCCCATAAAGTTATTTCATGTCAAACCCTATCCAAATACGTCTCTTTTTAGGCTATTTATTACAAGGAGAAATTGCAATACATCTTCAACAAACGTCTCAAGAAAATAGACAAAAGTGGAAACTGGAAAAAATATTTGAGAGTGCTTATTGCAATGATAAAGAATATATTGGTTTTTTTACCGAGGAGATGCCAACTTACAAATCTTTAAAACGAATTGAAGAAAAGATTAAAACTCAGTTGCAACTTTATTGTCCTAAACTTAATTTAGATAAACAAAAAATTCAACTTTTCCCGCAAATATTTCTAAGCTAGGGATAATAACAATGAAGATAATTTTAGGATCACAATCTCCTCGTCGTAAAGAAATTTTAAATTTTTTTTCTCTTCCCTTTGAACAAGTGAGCCCTGTCTTTGATGAAGAGACAGTCCCGTTTGAAGGTAACCCAGAACACTATGTTTTAAGTTTATCCGCGGGTAAAACCAAATCACTTAGATATCAATTTCCTAAAGATATTCTCATTTCTGCAGACACTATTGTTTACAAAGAAGGAAAAGTTTTCGGAAAACCACGTAGTAAAGAAGAAGCTTTTCAAAATTTACGTGAACTTGCTGGCCATTGGCATTCCGTTTATACAGGAGTTAACGTATCAAATGAAAATCAAGAAATTCAACAATTTGAAGAAACAAAAGTTTTATTTAATTCATTGACAGATGATGAAATCCATCAATATCAAGAAAAGATTCACTGTGCAGACAAAGCGGGTGGATACATGGTTCAAGGAGCGGGAAGTTTAATCATCAAAAAGCTGGAAGGATGTTATTATAATGTAATGGGACTTCCTATTAATACTTTGAGATTGTGTCTATCTGAGATAGGCATCGATCTCTGGAAATATTTAAAAGATCGATAATTTAAACAATGAGTTTTAAATGAATCTCAATTTAGTCATAAAAGGAGTTTTATTCTCTCTATTTTGTCATTTTTTTTTGCAAGCAAAAGAAATCCATACTTCTCAAAGCGGGCGTATTCTTTTTCTTATCCAGCAAGGAGATCATTCTCAAGCATTAAATATCTACATGAATAACCTTCAAGCTAATGAATTGCATGATTTTGAACTTTTACATCACATAGGATTAGGGATTTTAGATTTTGGATATAGACAATCTGATCCTGAAATTGAACTTTTGTCTTTGCTAGGCGCAAGTGTTTCTGCTCATGAAGATGCCTATTATATCTTAGAAGCTGGTTTAAAAAATCGTTATCCTCAAATTCAATTGATTGCATTGAATACCTTATCTCGCCTTCAAAGTGATAAAGCTGATCAAACGATTCTTAAAGCGATGGGATCTAATCAACTTTTAATTCGACTAGAAGCTTTAAAACAACTTTGTTTAAAAAATCATCCCGCCTCTATTAATCAAGCTGAATCTCTTATGTATAAAACGCCAGAAATTCTAATTTCTCTTTATCCACCTTTAATTGCCTCCGTGGGAACTCCACAAGCTATAAGGGTCTTAAGAAAATTACTGCATCATTCTTCTGAAACAGTTCGTTTGTCAGTCATCCACAGCATTGCTAAATATAAAAGAGATGATTTACTTCCACAAATTAGGCAACAAGCTTTTCAAGGAAATCAAATTCAACAAGAAGCTTGTGCACATGCTCTCGGAGTTTTTTACGATGGGTATAGCAAAGACAAATTGCAAAAATTAACCTTTTCTCCCTATCCAACAGTTGCCTTAGCGGCTCATTTGGCTTTATATAAATTAGGAATCAACACCTCTGCTGATGCTATTGAAGCAATGGCAAAACAAGAAAATTTATTTGCCATTCAAGCTTTAGGAGAAATTCCTGAAAAAAGTGAGGTTCTTACAAACTTCTTAGACCACTCAAATCCTCAATTGCGCATTAATGCTGTTTTAGCTCTATTAAATCAAAAAAATACGGTTTGTTTTCCTTATTTGAAAGAGATCATTTTACGCCATAAAAAAGATTATGCATTTGTTCCTGATCATTCCCCTGGTAGAACTTTTAAAATTTGGAGAATCATTCCTTCAGCTAGCCAAATCATGGAAGGTGACCTGGATTATCAAGAACATATAACCCTTAAAGAATCTGTCGTTGAAACCGTAAGAAATCTTTCCGAGCCTTTTTTTATTGTGCTTGCTCATGCCATTTTTGAATCACAGCAAAATGAGCTTATTCCGTTAGTTACTAGCTTGTTAGAAGAAATAGGCTCTCACGACGCAGTCAATTGTTTAAAAGCTCATCAACAACAATTAGGAGCTCCGTTTGTGCGTCATTATTGTAACTTGGCACTTTATCGTCTTCAAGAAAAAGGCCCTTACGCGGAACAACTCAGACAGTGGGTCAAAACTCAACGAGAAACTGAATTTATTCGATTTAAAGGATCTATTACAAATCCTTGGAAATTAACTGAAAACAGTTATCAACTAGCTCCCGCTGAAGCTTCTCAGCTTTTAATTAAAATATATGAAGCTTTTGCTATTAATCAAGATACGCTAGGAATTGAAGCGCTTTTGGAAGCCATTAGTCAAGATCAAACCAATAATAAGTATGCCTTGGCAGGTATTCTGTTGCGAGCCACACAATAAATTAATCAGTTGGAAAATTTCTCTGAAAGGAGTATCGACAAGCTTTTGTAAATTAAAAACTTGCCAATTTCTAAGACTTTTAAATTTAATTCAATTTCTTTCAAGAAATGATATTAAAATGTGGATAGAAAAATGATCTTTATTCTCCACAAACTTCTTTAAGTTGCTGATTTAAGCTTGCTTTTTCTTGTTTAAAATCGATTGTTTTAGGATCAGTATTAGAAAACAATGCTAAAACTTCTTTTACTCCAAATTTTTGCATCAAATAGCTTGCTCCTTCCTGCCGAAATATTTTTTTCTCGGAAGAGCTGTATCTGCCAAAAATTGTTCTTTGATGTCTGATATCTGATCAAATCATCAATTAATTCCTTTCGATTTTCGCTTAAATTTGAGGACTTTTTTTCTGGTAAAAGTGAGAGATTGTATGTCCAAACTTGCTGCATAAAATCAATAGCAAAAATTCTTTTAAAAATAATTGGATTCCTTGTGACAATGAATCGCTAAAATTTTATTTTATCTATAGAACTTTATCGCGATCATAAGTTCGTCATGGTATAAGTTCGTCATTATATTGTTAAAATATACACATCTCAAAGACTTTAATCTATTTCTTGCAACGATTTTATGAATTCAAACTATTTTAAATAAAAAAGAAAATATCACTATTTTTTATTATATATTGATTCATTTAAAAAATTCAAAAATTAGAATTAGGTATCTCCAGTATTTCTATCCATTTTACTCTGAAATAGGTCATTCTCACCTTTTGAGTTAATCGCTTTCATCGTATAATCTGCTCTTTTTATCTTATCAAACGTATATCCATGTGTTTTCATCCCTTCATTTTATTTTTATCTCTTCTTTCATTTTTAGGGTTTTGCCTCTCCAATTATGCTGAAGAAACCGTTAAAGTCTTACATGAGGGTTTTGCTGAAGGCATCACTGTCGACCTAAAAGAACCTCTTTATATAGATGGTGTTATGACAACCAATCAAGGAGGAGTGATTTCTGCACCTCGTCTTCGTATCCAAGCAAAAGTCATCCGTTATACAAAAAAAATGATCGATAAAACTCCGATTTTAACAATTGAAGCAAAAGACCAGCTCATAATCGAATTTGGAGATTACCTATTTACAGGACAAAAACTCTACTATGACTTTCAAAAAAAAGAAGGTTTTATTGAATATGGACGGACAGCGATAGAACCTTGGTTTTTCGGAGGCGAAAAAATTGAAATGCGCTGTGATGGTAGTTATGTTTTATATAATGGTTATATTACGACATCGGAAAACGAACAACCCGAATGGGGTCTTTATTCAAATAATGTCTATGTCAAACAAGGACGATACCTGAAAGCTTATGATGTACAACTAAAACTCAAAAAATACACTATTTTATGGATTCCTTCTTTAAGCGCTAACTTAGACTCTATTTTTGATTCCCCTATTCGTTATCGTTTTAGATGGGGAGGAAGACAGGGGCCACGTGTAGGACTTACTTACGAAATATTTTCTTGGAATCGTTGGAAAACATTTGTGCGATTTGATTATCGTTTAGCTAGAGGCCCAGGAGGAGGTATTGAAACAAGGTATCATTCTGTTGATCGTAAAACGGAATTTCAAAGCATTAATTATTTAGCTAGAGATTCTTCTCTTTTGGACCCAAATGAAAAAGCCCGATATCGTTTTGAAGGGTTATTTAAAACACTGTTAGATCAAGATAAAGTAAGTATCTTAATGACTTATGACAAGATCAGTGATAGAGATATGCCAAGTAGTTACCACGATAGAGATTTTGATTTTGATCCGTCAGAAAGAACACAAGTATTAATCAGAAGACAAGAAAATTTATGGATTGGAAATTTATACACACGTTTGCGTATTAATAGTTTTCAAACCGTTAAACAAGAGCTTCCTACCCTGTCAGTAAACTTTAAGCCTTTCCCTTTGCAAAGAACGGGAATTATATTTGAAAATTGGGCTAGTGTTTCTTACTTAGATTTTAAGTATTCCAAACATATAGTGGATGTTCCTAATTATGCTTCCAATCGGTTTGAATATAGACCTACTTTATATCGGCCATTCATTGCAGGCCCCGTAACTATTACCCCTCAAATGGGTTTTATAGAGATTTTTTATGGAAATAGCCCGAAACATTCCTCTCAACTTCTTAGTTTGGGATTAGTCGGTTGTCGAGTTGAAACACAACTTTATAAACATCTTGGCAACTTTAAACATGTTGTTACCCCTTATTCATTTTTTCACTACTATACCTCTCCTACTTCATCTCCCAATCAACATTACATTTTTGATATTACAGATGGTTGGGCTCGCTTAAACAAATTAACGATAGGTTTTAAAAATTCATTGTTATTAAAAGAACAAAACGGCATTTCACAAATTTTTTATGCAAATATTTATACTCACGCTTTTTTCAACTCCAAAACGATTGCTCGAACTTTTCCCAAACTTTATGGGAAATTTGTCTTTTCCTCTATTTCTACTATTAAACACACGATTCAAACAGCCTGGGATTTTCAACATCATCTATTTGATCATTTTAATTTTCGCTCTGAATGGACATTAAGCGCTGACTTTGCCTTAGCTATCGAGTATCGTCACAGAAGCGCTTATAGTTGGCGCAAAGTCGATGAAGAAAACTTTTTTCTTGATAGTTTTCGTTCTGAAAACAATTTATTTAATTCAGCTCTATCTGATAGACGAAATACTTTTTTACTTCATTTCTTCTATCGCTTTCATCCTAATTGGGCTTGCGAATTTTCTTCTAGACAAGGATGGAATCGAAAGAAAGAACCTAGTTATTTAGAATATGAAATCGATTTATTAACAACAATTCAGACGGCTTGGCATTTACGTCTTTCTTTTCAACATCGTGAAAATGACAATCGTATAGCTCTGTATGTGAATGTAGGTTTAAGAAGGCCTGAAGGAAAGTACTGTGAACACAAAATTTATACTTTCGATTAATTCTTAGTTATTTTAATTTTAAACAAATCAATAGTAATTTTAAAATATTTTTCTATATTTCTTAATATATATATTAAATAACTGCAATTATTCGATTACTCCTCTCTTCAAAATTTTTCTATTTTAAATATTGAATGAAATTCATTCCGCTCAAGAAAAGAATAAAATTATAAATTGGCATAATACTTTTACATATTTATAAAAAAACAACTATGCTACAAAAAAATTAATTATACAAAAGCAGAGACTAGTTTAGCCATATGTAAGGTATTCACGGGCCATATTGCGAATTTTTTAATCAGAAAAAATATATGTAATTAAAAACTTTAACTCACAAGTTCACTGTCTTAATTGCTTCATAAGTTTTTAGCGAAAAAATAATAAAATTTAGTCGATGCTAAAAATTCTTAATTCAGTCAGCATCGACTTCTACTTTTAAAAAAACGTTTTTTTAGGAAAACTCTAAAAGAAATTATTAAAAATATTCCTTATTTATTGAGGAGTAATGCGCGACCGACCTGAAGCACTGACGATAACATAAACAGGTTGTCCGATGTAAAAATTATCGTTAGGTCCCTGGACAACAGTTAATAAATCCCCATTGTCCAATTCCACAGCATATTCTAAACCTGCTTGTTGTTTAGCTCGTTTTTCAATTAGAGACCCGGCAAGAGCGCCCGCAACTGCCCCAAATGCTGTCGGAAGCAAATGTCCTCTACCCGCAGCATTTCCAATAATTCCTCCAGTTACGCCTCCTCCAGCTATACCAAGTCCGTTTTCATCCAGTTGTGCATTTTGATTGACGGTCACAGCTCTTACACTTCTAATCTTTCCCATATATGTTATTGAAGCTTCACCGACTTGTCTAACTGAATAGACATCAGAAGAAATATCTCTTGTACATGAACTAAGCAAACATACACTTATTCCTAGCAACAAAAACTTATTTAATTTTTTCATTATTAACCCTCTTTAATTAAAACTTGAAATTAGTTGTTTTAATGTCCTATAAAAAAAAATTAGAAATAATTATTTTAAGCATTTTGGAAATCTCTCACAAGAAATAAACTTTAAACACTCCTAATTTCTGACATTTATTTAAAAAGACAAAAAGAATAAAAAATGGTTGAGTTTATAGTATCAGACAAAATTCAAGAAATAATTGTGGAATGAAATAGCTCTTTTAAAACAAGTATCAAATATGTTTAGGTGGCCATTCCGTTTCTTTATCTTTCGGTACACCACAATCGGAGCAAGGTTGAACTATTTGATTAATCATAAAAATTCATATTAAAAATTTATTTAGTAAAAAAAAAGCACAGACTGCAAACAGTCTGTGCAATGAAATACACAATTCACGAGCTTAATTAATCCGCAAAATTGAATTCCAATTCTTGCTCTTGCTCGCTATCTACGAACATTTTAACTCGTTTATGGCGATCAAAACCTGTTCCACCAGGAATAATGTGTCCCATGATGACATTTTCTTTAAAACCAACTAAATAGTCTGTTTTACCCGCACAGGCAGCTTCTGTTAAGACACGTGTTGTATCTTGGAATGAAGCAGCTGAAATAAAGGATTCCGTACTCAAAGAAGCTTTAGTTATACCAAGTAGAACTGGGGTTGCTTGGGCAGCCTTACCACCTTCTTGACTAACTTTTTGGTTTTCAACCTCGAACTCTTTCTTATCAACTTCTTCGCCATATAGAAGACTTGTGTCGCCTGGATCAATGACGCGAACTTTCTTCAACATTTGGCGTACAATAATTTCAATATGCTTATCATTGATGTCTACCCCTTGTAGGCGATAAACTTCTTGTACTTGGTTAACCAAATACTTTTGAAGTTCACGAACACCACAAATGTCAAGAATTTCATGAGGGATAACTAATCCATCTGTCAATTGTTGGCCTTTAACAACATGGTCGCCACGTTGGATAATTAAGTGCTTAGTATGCGAGATAAGATGTTCCTCTTCCATTCCTGTCATTTCATCGCGAACAACGACAATGCGTTTGTTTTTCTGAACACCTCGGAAATCCACAACCCCATCAATTTTAGCAATTTCTGCTGAATCTTTAGGTTTACGTGCTTCGAATAACTCCGCCACACGTGGAAGCCCCCCAGTAATGTCTTTTGTTTTAATAGCACTTCTTGGAAGACGTGCAAGCATCTTACCAGCTGTAGCAAATTCACCTTCTTCAACTGAAATGATTGCTCCGGCAGGTAAGGGATATGTACCTACAAGATCTTCGCAAGCCTGATCAGCATAAATCGCAACTTGAGGATGTAACTCACCACGATGTTGTTTTACGATCAATTCTGCCTGACCTGTTTGCTTATTTACGTCACGTTCAGTAGAAAGTCCTTCTACCAAATCTTCATAACGAACATAACCTGGGCGATCGCAAATAATTGGAATATTATGTTGTTCCCACTCGGCAACACGAGTACCCGGTTTAACTTTTGTTCCCTCTTCAAGAAGAATCTTTGTTCCGAGTTCTACGTTAAATGCTTGCAAAGGTTCGATCGATTTCGTCGATAGTAGCTTCTTATATTCATCTAAGGTACGCCCTTCATCTTTAACAATATTAAGTCTACCATTTTTATTTAAAGCAACCCAATTCCCCTCATCAGTTTTTACAGTACGCAAATCTGTGTAAACAAGTATACCATTATCATCTGCAACAATCTCTGGAGTTAAACCAGCAGATGCAATACCACCCAAGTGGAAGGTACGCATTGTTAACTGTGTTCCTGGTTCACCTATCGACTGAGCTGCAATAATACCAACAGCTTCACCCATGCTTATTGAACGGCTATTAGCTAAATTAATTCCATAGCACTTTGCACAGACGCCTCGTCTTGTTTCACATGTCAACACGGAGCGAATTCGAATACTTTCAATTCCTGAGTCGTCGATAGCTTCAGCTTGAAGAACAGTTAATGTGTCTCCACTCTTAGCAAGCAATTTCGTGCTATCACCTGGTTGATAAATATCTTCACAAACGGTACGTCCAAAAATACGGTCTTTCAAAGGTAGTAACTCTTCTTGACCTTGCTTAATCGCTGAAACATCAATTCCGTTTAATGTTCCACAATCATCTTCTGTAATGATCACATCTTGAGCCACATCGACTAAACGGCGAGTCAAATAGCCTGAGTCAGCTGTTTTAAGCGCTGTATCTGCCAGTCCTTTACGAGCACCATGAGATGAAATAGAAAACTCAATCACCGATAGCCCTTCTCTAAAGTTAGAAGTGATCGGCGATTCAATGATGTCGCCAGATGGTTTTGCCATCAAACCTCGCAGAGCTCCAAGCTGTCTGATCTGCGATTTATTACCACGAGCACCCGAATCCATCATTAAGTAAAGTGGGTTCATTGTGCTATCTTTAACTTCACTAATCAGCTTAAATAATTCTTCTGAAAGGACATCTGAAACCTCTGTCCAAATACTAATTGTTTTAGAATAGCGTTCCCCTTCAGTTATGATACCATCTTCGTACTGTTTTCTGACTACAGCAACGCGTTCATGAGCATCATGTAAGATTTTTTGCTTAATTGTCGGAATTTTTACATCGCAAACACCCATCGAAAGAGCTGACTTAGTCGCTTCCGCAAAACCTATGCTTTTTAGATTATCTAAGAAACGAACCGTTGCCTCGAGTCCTGCCTTTTTATAGCACTGCATAACGAGTTCACCCATTTTCTTTTTAGGTAAACTATAGTTTTGGAAACCCAGTTCTTTCGGAACAATCGTGTTGAAAACGACACGTCCAGGTGTTGTCTCAATAATCCCATTTTCTGTTCGTAATTTAATTTTTTCATGAATACGAATTCCTCTTAAGTAATCGGAACGATTTTCTCCATTCGGACTTTTGCTACCTTCTTCATACCAGTTATAACTACCACTTGCTTGTAGAGCCAGCAGTACTTCTTCGCTATCTCGAAAAACTTGTGTTTTTAATTCATGATTTTCTCGAATATAAAGAGGGTCTAGCATTAAATAGTACAAACCGAGTGTCATATCCTGAGAAGGAACGGCAACAGGCTTACCTGACGATGGTAAGAAAATATTATCAGGCGCCATCATTAACAATTTTGCTTCCAACTGTGCTTCAATAGAAAGAGGAACATAAACAGCCATTTGGTCACCGTCAAAGTCCGCGTTAAATGCCGAACAAACAAGTGGATGAATGCGAATCGCTTTACCTTCAATCAAAACCGGTTCAAAAGCTTGAATACCTAAACGGTGAAGCGTTGGCGCGCGGTTTAATAATACTGGATGACCTTTAATGATATCTTCTAACACATCCCAAACTTCTGGAGCATGCCTTTGAATCATTTTTTTTGCTGAACGAATCGTATAAACATACCCTTGATCTTTAAGTCTCTTTACAATGAAGGGCTCAAACAATTCAAGAGCCATTAATTTAGGTAATCCACACTGATTGAACTTCAATTCTGGACCAACAATAATAACCGATCGACCTGAATAATCCACCCGTTTACCGAGTAAGTTCTGACGGAAACGTCCTTGCTTTCCTTTTAACATTTCAGATAATGACTTTAAGGGGCGATTACCAGCTCCCATAACAGGATGTCCATGACGACCGTTATCAAACAAAGCATCCACAGCTTCTTGTAACATACGTTTTTCATTACGTACGATTACATCAGGTGTTTTAAGCTTTAAAATAGCTTTTAAACGGTTGTTCCGGTTAATCACACGGCGATAAAGATCATTTAAATCAGACGTAGCAAAGCGACCACCATCCAGAGGAACCAAAGGACGTAAATCAGGTGGAATCACAGGAACACAAGACATGATCATCCATTCAGGCTTGTTATCCGAAGAAACAAAACTTTCAATAATTTTCAAACGCTTCGCCAACTTCATTCTAGCTTGCTGCGATTTAGTTTTACGAAGTTTGTCTTTTAATTCTACCAATTGAGTTTGTAGATCTTCGCTCGCTAAGAGGTCGCGAATGGCTTCGCCACCCATTTTTGCCACAAAGCTATCGCGCCCCCATTTTTCTTGTGCTTCACGATATTCAGTGTCGTTTAATAGCTGCTTTCTTTCTAAATCCGTTTGGCCTGGATTGATGACAACGTACTCTTCATAATAAATCACCCGTTCAAGATCGGCGGATGTCATTCCGAGAACATTACCAATACGAGAAGGCATTGTTTTAAAAAACCAAATATGAACAACTGGAACAGCTAAATCAATGTGAGCCATTCGTTCACGACGAACTTTGGATAAAGTAACTTCCACACCACAACGATCGCAAACAATTCCTTTGTGTTTAATTTTTTTGTATTTTCCGCAAGCACATTCCCAGTCACGTGTGGGTCCAAAGATTTTTTCGCAAAAAAGACCACCTTTTTCAGGTTTAAATGTTCGGTAGTTAATCGTTTCAGGTTTTTTAATCTCTCCGCGGGACCACTCATTACGTATGACATCGTCAGAGGCAATTTTAATGGTCAATTTATCAAATTGTCCATCTTGCTGATTTCTTTCAGACATGTATGTCTCCTAACAAATTAGTTTAAATTTTTAAGCAGATCAAAATAGATACTTTTTCAGATAAGAAGAAACACCTAATGGCATTTCTTCTTTTTCGGTACTAGTAACAAATCATCTATTTAATCAAGAGTCATCAACGGCTTCTGTATAGACATTTAAGCCAAGCCCTTGCATTTCTTTAATCAATACGTTAAAAGATTCCGGTGTTCCTGATTTAAGCAGGTTTTCCCCTTTCACGATTGATTCATAAATACGTGTACGACCAGCTACATCGTCAGATTTAACAGTTAGCATTTCTTGTAAGAGATGAGCGGCTCCATAAGCCTCGGCTGCCCAAACTTCCATCTCTCCAAAACGTTGACCACCCATTTGAGCTTTACCACCCAATGGTTGCTGAGTCACAAGTGAATAAGGCCCAACTGCACGAGCGTGGATCTTATCAGCTACTAAGTGGCTCAACTTCAACATATAAATGTAACCTACCACAACGCTATTATCAAAGCGCTCACCAGAGCACCCATCATAAAGGAAAAACTTACCATCTTCTGGAAGACCCGCCTTTTTCATCATTTCCCAAATTTTTTCTTCTGGGAAACCTTCAAATACAGGGCTTTTTACTGTTATTCCAGTATGCTTAGCAGCAATTCCTAAGTGAGTTTCAAACAACTGTCCCATGTTCATACGTGAAGGTACGCCTAAAGGATTAAGAATAATTTCAATTGTCTGCCCAGTTGAAAGGAATGGCATGTCAGCTTCTGGAACAATTTTGGAGACGACCCCTTTATTTCCATGGCGACCAGCCATTTTATCACCAACTTGCAACTTACGCTTAGAAGCTACGTAGACTTTGACTTGACGAATGACACCCGGATCTAAATCTGTATCTCCTTTACGCATAAACTCTAACTGAGTTTTATACTGTGTTTCCACGGTTTGCAGAGCAATTTCATAATCGTGTAAAATTTGTCGTAACGTTGTATAGATGTCATTTTCAGGCATCAATAGATCTTCTACACTCTCTTTTTCCAAAGCTTCAATGAGATCTTGTGTGATTAAATCTCCTTCATCGACAATAATTTCCGCTGTTCGACGATGAACAATATTACCTGGAGCTGTTTCATTCAGAAGAAGAGCTCCTACTCGTTCATGTTTTTCAGTACGAAGCTGGGCTTGATTAGATTTATATTCACGCTGAATATCTTTCAATTTTGAAGCTTCTTCAACAAGTTCATCATCAGTCTTAGATAGTCTATCTCTTCTACTAAAGACTTTAACATCCATAACAACCCCTTCTGTTCCAGGAGGAGCAATCAAAGATGCATCTTTAACATCAGAAGCTTTATCACCAAAAATCGCGCGTAGTAAACGCTCTTCTGGGGCTAATTCTGTTTCGGATTTTGGGGTAATTTTACCAACTAATGTATCGCCAGGCTTTACTTCTGCTCCGATACGAATAATTCCATCGTCATTTAAGTTCCTTAATGTTTCCTCTGATACATTCGGAATATCGCGTGTAATTTCTTCTTTTCCAAGTTTTGTATCACGCGCCGTTAATTCAAATTCTTCAATGTAAAGAGAAGTATAATAATCTTCGCGAAGAAGCTTTTCAGAAATGATGATCGCATCTTCATAGTTGTAACCAAACCAAGGCATGAAGGCAACTAAGACATTACGTCCAAGCGCCACTTCCCCTTTATCTGTTGCCGGTCCATCTGCAATCACATCTCCGGCTTTTATTTTATCACCCACATGGCAGAGAGGGCGCTGATTGATACAAGTACCTGCGTTAGAACGAATAAACTTTTTAAGCAAATAAGTTCTTTTTTCTAAACGATTGTCATCAGGAGAAATAACAATTTTTAAACCATCGACATAATCAACAACTCCGTCCTCATGGGCAATTAAAACAGCTCCTGAGTCACGTGCTGCCCTAGCCTCCAATCCAGTACCTACAATTGGAGCAGTAGGTTTGAGAAGAGGAACCCCCTGACGTTGCATGTTTGATCCCATCAATGCACGGTTCGCATCGTCGTGCTCAAGGAATGGAATCAATCCGGTAACAATTGAAACAAGCTGCTTCGGCGATACGTCCATATGTGTAACATTTTTCGTATCTGTTTCAAATTGCTCACCTTTATAACGAGCCCAACAGATGGGTTCAGCAAACATATGGTATTCATCCAGCGGAGCAGAAGCCTGCGCAATCACGCACTGTTCTTCTTGATCGGCTGTCATGTATTCGATCTCATCTGTTACAACCCCCTCACGAACAATTCTATAAGGTGTTTCAATAAATCCAAATTCATTAATCTTAGCAAACGATGAAAGAGAAGAGATCAAACCAATGTTTGGCCCTTCAGGTGTTTCGATTGGGCAAATACGTCCATAATGACTTGTATGAACGTCTCGTACTTCAAATCCAGCACGATCTCTGTTTAAACCACCAGGTCCAAGAGATGAAAGTCTTCGTTTATGAGTTAACTCTGCAATTGGATTTGTTTGGTCCATAAATTGTGAAAGTTGTGAACGACCAAAGAAGTCTTTTAAAACTCCTGACAACCCTTTTGCGGAGACAATCTTACCAGGAGTTAATGTATCTGATGAAAAGTCAAAAAGATTCATTCTTTCCCGAATAATTTTCTCCATTCGTGCCAAACCAATGCGGCATTGATTTTGAATGAGTTCTCCAACGGAGCGAACACGACGATTGCCCAAATGATCGATATCATCGATTGAGGCTTCTTCGCTACCACTTTTTAACATGATCAAATATTTCAGAGCTCCAATCACATCTTCTTTATCTAATGTGACCGTCTGTAACTTCTCATCATTAATTTCACAACCTAATTTACTGTTGAGCTTGTAACGACCAACACGTCCGAGATTATAACGCTTTGGATCAAAGAAAAGACGCATAATTGCTGAACGGGCATTAGATAAAGTTGCTGGCTCACCCGGACGAATTTTACGATAAAAATCTTTTAAAGCGGATTCGTAAGAATCTGTTGGATCTTTTGCAAGCATTTTAATAACAGGGCTTGTTTCATCCGCATCTTCTGCAATACGAATGACATCAATCCCAGCATCTACAATACGTTTAAGCATAGCTGTCGTTAATTTTTCAGAAGCTTTACCAAATACCAGTCCTGATTCTTCATCGACAACATCTTGAGCTAGAATTTTACCAACAAGTTTAGCAAACTCTTTCTCGTTTTTAATTTTATACTTACGAGTTGTGAAAAACTCTTCAATAATATCACTGTTAGAAGAATAACCTAAAGCACGAATAAAAGTTGTCGCAAGGATTTTGCGGCGTCGTTTTTTACGATCGATGTAGATGTGAATTAAGTCATTTGTATCGAAAGCTCCTTCAAGCCAGCTTCCTCGGTAAGGGATGATACGAAATGAGTAAATCACGTTCCCACGAGAATGGCGTTCTTGTTCAAAGCATATTCCTGGAGATCTATGAAGTTGAGAAACAACAACACGCTCTGCACCATTAACAATAAATGTTCCTTTATCAGTCATCACAGGAATTGTTCCCATGTAGACTTCCTCTTCTTTAATTCCGGTTTCATCTGTTAGACGAAACTTTACTTTCAAAGTGACATTATAAGTGATTCCCCGGCGAATACATTCTTCAGGATTATACTTAGGCACTCCTAGGTTATATGACAAAAATTCTAAAATAGTTTTCTCGTCATAAGACTTAATTGGAAAAATTTCGGTAAAAACTTCTTGTAAGCCAATATTTTCCCTTTCATCAGGAAATTTATCGGCTTGAAGAAATTGGTTGTATGATTTGATCTGAATTTCTATCAGATTTGGAAGATCGATAATTTCTTCCTTATCATTAAAACTCTCGCGATGTGGCGGCCTTTGCAACATTATGAAGGACTCCTACTATGGCTTTACTTGAGACGAATAGATATAATTGACTCGATATTTTTCTAAATAGCTGTTTGCTTGATCCATTAAAATACCGATGTTTGTGAACTTTTACTATTTTTGACAACTTAAGTTGAAAAATTTACTTTGATTAAGCGCTTTTTTAGCCTTTCATCAAGTTTATTAGCAAAAAATCACCTGTTAATAAAACTCAGAATTTTGAATTTTGAGTGTACGATTGATAAACCAATCGAACTGTCAAAAACCAAAAGTCCTCTTCTGCCCTGCAAAAATTAACAAACAGTGCTCATAAAAAAACAAAAAATAACTGGAAAAAATATGAATAGAATTAGATTGTAATTCGTTTACTAGCATCTATTAGAATCCTAATAGTTATGGTATCTTAATTAAAAAATAAATATTAAAATAGCACAAGACCAAGTGCAAGAGTTTTAATTTTGCACTTGGTTCACATTAACTAAAATAGTTAGAGGATTAAAGCCCTTTTAAAGTGACTTTTCCACCAGCTGTTTCAATTTTCTTTTTAATGTCTTCAGCTTCTGCTTTTGGAGCTGTAGGCTTCAATTCTTTAGGTGCTGCTTCTACTAAGTCTTTTGCTTCTTTCAAACCAAGACCTGTAATTTCACGCACAACTTTAATGATTCCAATTTTCTTATCAGCTGGAGCTTCAGTTAAAGTGACTTGGAAATCTGTAGATTCAACTACAGCAGCAGCAGGAGCACCAGCAGCAGGAGCTGCTACTGCGACAGGAGCTGCGGCTTTAACACCCCATTTATCTTCGAGTAGAGTCTTGAGTTCAGCCATTTCCAAAACGGTCAATTCACTTAGTGCATCGACTAGTTCTTCTGTTTTTTTCTTACTCACGGTATTTACCTCTTAATTTTCTATAACTTCTGTTAATAATTCTAGTGGAATGGATTAACCTTAGGCTTCACTTGCGCTATTTTCTGGTTCCTCGCTTCCTTGCTTGCTTTTATTATCCAAACAGTATGCAACGCTTGCAAGGAGGGCTTCAACAACGGCCAAGGTTTGAGCCATTGGAGCTTCCAGAGTACTGAGGAATTGAGCTCGCATTTCGTCTTTGCTTGGCAACTTCGAAAGTTTTTCAACATCATCACCGCTATAAATCTGTCCATCAAAACGTCCACCGAGGACTTGGATGATTTTTTCACGCTCTTGACTGAATTTAAAAACTGTTTTTGTTGCTTCAATCGGATCTTCTCCTAAAAACACCAAACCAATATGGCCATTTAAAGAAGAAACGTCTAGTTCGAGTCCAGCATCTTTAGCAGCTTTAAGCAAAACACGTTTACGCACGACTTCAACATCACCACCAATTTTTCCCAGTTGGCGACGAAAATCATTTGCTTGGTTAGCTGTTAATCCAGCATATTGCATAATGACAAAAGCAGGATAACGCTGAATCTTATCAATAATCTCTTGTTTAAGGAGTTGTTTTTCCTCTCTCATAAGTTTATGACTCCTTAGCTGCTAAATCAGATTCGCGTAGGTCAATTTTAAGGCCAGGCCCCATTGTAGAGGAAATGGCTAGCGATCTCATATAGTGACCTTTAGCAGAAGCAGGCTTAGCACGCTGAATAGCAATCAAAAACGCGCGAATATTTTCTTCAAGCTTATTAGACTCAAAAGAAACTTTTCCTACTCCATTATTAATGACACCATGACGATCTAGCTTAAACTCAATTTTTCCTGCTTTAAGCTCTTGAATCGCTTTAGCAATATCTGTTGTCACTGTTCCTGCTTTTGGAGTGGGCATTAAACCCCGTGGTCCGAGAACCTTACCTAACTTACCCACTTCTCGCATCATGTCAGGTGTTGCAACAACAGCATCAAAATCTGTCCAACCCCCGTTAACTTTTTCTAGAAGTTCATCATGACCTGCGTAATCGGCACCCGCTTCCAAAGCTTCTTTAACTTTGTCACCTTTCGCGAAAACGAGAATTTTCATCGTTTTACCCGTTCCATTCGGTAATGAAACAGTTCCGCGAACACTTTGGTCCGATCTACGAGGGTCAACACCGAGTTTTAAAGAAACTTCTACTGTCTGATCAAATTTGACAGGAGGGCATTTCTTTAAAATATCGATAGCTTCTCTAATCGTGTATGCTTTCGCCGCATCCAGCGATTTAGCTATCTCCCGAATTCTTTTACTTGGACGACCCATATATTATTCTCTACTCTTTTATGAGATCAATTCCCATGGAACGAGCTGTTCCCAAAACAATATTAGTTGCCATTTCCAAATCTGCAGCGTTCATATCCTGAATTTTTTCTTCAGCAATTTTGCGCGCTTCTGAACGTGTAATTTTTGCAACTTTATCTCGGTTTGGAACGCCTGAACCTTTCGCTATTCCTTTTGCTTTTTTAAGCAATTCGGCAACAGGGGGCTTTTTAGTTATAAATGAAAACGACTTATCATGATACACAGTGATGAGTGTAGGAAGTACATCCCCCGCCATCGCTTGTGTTTTCGCATTAAATTCCTTACAAAAAGCCATGATGTTTACACCCGCTGCTCCCAATGCTGGTCCGATTGGAGGAGCTGGATTGGCTTTCCCTGCAGGAATCTGCAGCTTGATCACCTTAACAACTTTTTTTGACATATTGTCCTCTATACGTTTTATCTAATGGTAAAACCTGGTTTCTGATTTACACTTAGATAGAGGCGCTCAGTGCAATCTGTTCTCAGATTTTATCCAGTTTCTTTTCCGTTCAAACGAAAGGAAATGAAGTATACAAAAAACGACTAGAAAATTCTAGCGTTTTTTTAGTTTTATTGATTTTTTGTTAAAATTTCAAAAAATAATAACCTTAAATCTAAATTTAAGTGATTTCAGCGTCATCAGAAATTTCTTCAACTTGAACAAATTCTAAATCATCTACTCGAGTATCACGGCCAAATATTGATACCAAGACACTTAAACGACCTTTATCATGAAATACTTCAGTTACCGTTCCAATAAAATTAACAAAAACACCGTCGGTAATTTTAACACGGTCACCAACTTCAAATTTATGTTTTTGAGTAATTTTCCGTTTTTTATCTTCTAGATCTTTTAAAATTTCACCCACTTCGAGATCTGTCAGAGGCGTCGGTTTATCTCCACCTAGAAAATCAATGACACCATTAGTATTTTTTACATATTGCCAAGATTCATCACTAAGATTCATTTTGATGAGCAAATAACCAGGCCACAAACGTTTTTCAACAACATGTTGCTGACCTTTTTTAACTTCTGACACATTTTCAGTTGGAAGCAAAATCTGCTCGATTTCACCTGACATCCCTTTTAATTCGAGATGCTCTTCCAACGCTTTTTTGACTTTTTTTTCGTGCGTGGATAGCACTTGCACAACATACCATTTATACATGTATCACCTAATACCTATCCGATTTCTGTACTTGCTCATGATTTTATGAACTTCAAGTCATTACCCACTAATTAAGCGGAGCAAAAGATTTAATCCACCGAGCGTACCTTGAACCATCAAATCTAATAAGTAGATAGACATTCCAAATAAAAAGGTCGCTAAAACAACAATTTTTGTATAAACAATCAACTCGTCGCGACTTGTCCAGTTAATTTTGTAAATTTCACTTTTTACATCGGCGACAAAATTACGCGCCTTTTTAACCGTAAAAGAGCTTTCTACGGCTTTTTCCACAGTCGGCGATACTTGCGTTTTTTTCATTTCCATAGTTTTTATTTCCGAACCCACGTTTATACCTCTCTTGCCTTCGTCAAATTTAAATGACTTTTTAGCACCTTTTTAAATTGTGGCAACTTAAGTTGATCAATTAGAAGCTTGTTGATTTGAAAAAACACTATTAGACTTTTCTTGAGCTTTGCTTGTTTGTAAAAAATCACACTTTTTGACTGCTTTATCGTTTTAATAACGATTGATTTTTTCAAAAAAATTAATCACAAAAATGTCTATTTACAACGAGTGCGGAGGGATTCGAACCCCCGACCGACGGCTTTGGAGACCGTTGCTCTACCAGCTGAGCTACACACCCAAAAAACATTATTAAAAAGGGTAGAGAAAACTCTACCCTTATCTTTTTACCAAAAATTGATTATTTAAGGATTTCGGAAACGGTTCCCGCACCAATTGTACGTCCACCTTCACGAATCGCAAAACGCATCCCTTTTTCCATCGCGATTGGAGCAATCAATTTCACTGTAATTTCTACGTTATCGCCAGGCATAACCATTTCTACACCAGCTGGAAGCTCAATTGTTCCAGTTACGTCTGTAGTACGGAAATATAACTGAGGACGATATCCTGAGAAAAATGGTTTATGACGTCCACCTTCTTCTTTTGTTAATACGTAAACTGGACCTTTAAATTCTGTATGCGGAGTACAAGTTCCAGGAGCAACGAGGCACATTCCACGCTCAATATCGGTCTTGGTTAAACCTCTTAACAGGATACCAACGTTTTCTCCTGCGCGAGCTTCTTCCAAGATTTTATTAAACATTTCAAGACCGGTGGCTACTGTATCCCGTGTGTCTCCAAGACCAATGAGTTGCAATTTGTCGTTGATCTTAACAACGCCTCGCTCTACACGACCTGTCGCCACAGTACCTCGACCAGAAATAGAAAAGACGTCCTCAACAGGCATTAAGAAAGGCTTATCTGTCTCACGTTGAGGTGTTGGAACAGCTTCATCAACAATTTTCATCAATTGTTTAATACTTTCAACGTATTTTGGATCTCCTTCCAATGCACGTAAAGCTGAACCTCGAATAATTGGAGAATTGTGGTAACCTTTAGATTCGAGCAATTCATGTAGTTCCATCTCAACGAGATCGAGAAGTTCTGAATCGCTTTCACCGAGCATGTCCACTTTGTTGAGGAATACAACAATAGCAGGAACTTGCATTTGGCGAGCTAACAAAATATGTTCGCGCGTTTGAGGCATTGCTCCGTCTGTAGCAGCAACAACGAGGATTGCTCCATCCATCTGAGCAGCACCAGTAATCATGTTCTTTACATAGTCGGCGTGACCTGGGCAATCTACGTGTGCATAGTGACGTGCATCTGTTTCGTATTCAACGTGGCTTGAGTTAATAGTGATACCACGTGCTTTTTCCTCAGGCGTATTATCAATAGAAGCATAATCTCTAAATTTCGCCCCACCCGCTTCAGCGAGCACCTTTGTGATAGCGGCTGTTAACGTGGTTTTCCCGTGGTCGACGTGACCAATCGTTCCAACGTTGACGTGTGGCTTCTTCCGCTGAAAAGTTTCTTTAGCCATTTTAATTCCTCCGTTAAGCTCCAGTAAATGGATATATCTTGTTTATTAATGTTAAGTCTGCCCAGAATAGGAATTGAACCTACGACCTTTTGCTTACCATGCAAATGCTCTACCACTGAGCTATCTGGGCAAGCTAATCTTGCAAAAGCGCTTTCTACCCATGATTAAAAATTTAATAAGCGTAGAGAGTCAGCTAAAAAAAATCAACACTCTTTGTGTTAATCTATCGCTAGCGCTGTCGAAAAATAATTCTTGCCTTGCTTAAGTCATAAGGCGACATCTCTACAGTAACAACATCTCCGACTAGAACACGTATGTTTTTCATACGCATTTTTCCACAAAGATGTGCGATCACATTTAATCCATTTTGAAGAGAAACTCGAAAATGCATATTAGGGAGCAATTCTTCGACACTTCCTTCAATCTTAATTGTATCTTCTTTAGCCATGTTGCCGCTTGTAATAAAACCTAAAAAACAAGAAGAAGTTCTTCTTTTCATAAAATTGAAAAGACAAATCTTCGAAATAGTGACTAATAAATTAGCATTTTATAGATAAAAGTCAAGTCAAAAAATCAAGAAAATTCATTTTGATTGATCTTCTTATTACCAATGAAAAAACATACCAGTGTTTTTGCTTATTTTAGACTTGTAAGGATTTAATTACAAGAGATTTATTAAATAAAATTTAATTTTAGTTATTTATAAAATTTTATTTTAAATTTTTTAGTTAATTAATTGTACATGTTTAATTAAAATTAAAAATAATATTATAATTAATTATTATAAAGCAAATCTCATAATTAACAAACTACAAGAAAAGGATTATAAAGTATGAATTCTAATCTATCTTTGTCATCCTCATATTCTCAAATTGACAAGATGACGCAAACACTGGAAAGTCGAGGAATTAAGGTCAATATCGATAAGGAGTCTAATAAAGGAATTATTGATGCCAATGGACGCAAATTCGCTGTCTCTCTTATTAATGTCAACAGTGACCATCCTTTAGATGCAGATACAATGACGCAAATTGCGACAAGAGTTGCTTATATGATATTTGCTAAAAATTTAATTAGCGAGGATTTTCAAGGCGCTAAAATTGATCAACAAGGTATTCAAATTAACGACAAAAACATGACTCATGAAGAAGCAAATACTAAAGAGCTTTATCAAGATATACAATCTATTATGCAAAACAAATTATCTAAGCAAAATGCTGATATAGAAGCCCAAATCGGAGTAAACACAACTACAAAGCCACCTATTCAAAAGGAATTTACCCCACCTCCACATCCTTACCTATCTCAATTTACTTCAGATCAATTAGATGCCATTAATAAGTACGGAGCTAATAATGTAATGGTTGGCGGCCAATTTAGTCAAAGCAAATTGGACGCAATCCAACAAGCTGAAGTTAAAGCAGCGGCAAAAGGTAAAGTTAAACCAGCGAAAAAAGAAGGGGTAACAAGGAAAAATGGATTTATAGAAGCGTTAAAAACAAAAGTAAAAACAACAAAAAAAGATAAATCTAAGTTGCAGACAATTTCTAATAAAAAACTCCAAGAAAAATTAACAAAAATTCAATTTACTCTTTCTGATTACGCTAAAAATTTACTTCTTTTAGAACAAGCTCGGGAAGATTTAGATAAAATGCTTAATCATGGTGCTTCAAAAGGAGAAATAGATGCAACAAAAGCCACAATTTCCAGTAAAGAAAAAATCTTTAAAGAACAATTGAAAGAACTTCAAAGCGCAAAAAATGAGTTGGCGAGTTTTAAATTAGAAAAAAATAAACCACTTTTAAACGAAATACGTCGCATTATTCACGACATGCAAAATTTATTAAATGCTTCTAATACAAAAACTGCTAGCCACGCTTTTCTAGAAAAATACAAAACAAAACAGGAAGTTCAGCAAGGAATTGGAAATGCTTATACAGCGGCATGGTCAGAGAAATATGCTTTTCGTAATCCTGAAAATCCTGGTTCATTAATCAACGGACATAATAATTTAATTGCAAGAGACCCAGCGAATAAAAAAAGCTATGAAAATTTAGTTTCTATTTTAGGGGAAGTTCATCAAGCTTTACAAGAAGCTAGCACAACTTTTGGGCCTCTATTTATTAGAGAAGCTGGGCTTATGAATGCAAGTCATAAAATTAAACCAGATACAGCCAAAACACTAGCAATAAGCGCAGCTCAAAAAAAACTTTTTGATAAACTTGAGGAATTAAAGCAAAAAGCGAAAAGTCTTACTTTTGAAACAAACTCTCAAAATGAACTTCAAGGGGTAGGTAATTTTGGAGAATACAGCAAACTCACTCTGGATATCACTTTGTCCAAAATCCAAAAAGAACTACAAGAATTTGATGCATTACCTCTACCAGCAGCGCAAACTTAGATAATAAATTTTTACCCATCACTCTTAAAATTTTTTCTCCTATTAAAAGCGGTAATGGATTAAAATAAAATTAACAAACACAATGAATTAAAAATTAGAGATTTATGTTCCAGACCTGTTTAAATAAACAAAGCCAAATTAAAGAGCTATTCTCTACTTGTTCAACACCAGAAGATCGTTATCAAAAAATTATTGAATTCGGGCGTCAACAAGCCAATTTAACAGATTTGGAGAAAATTCCTACAAATCTTGTTAAAGGCTGCCAAAGTCAAATGTATTTATCATCTTCGCTGGTCAATGGGCAAATTTTTTTTCGAGCAGAGTCTGATGCTTTAATTTCCGCGGGGTTAGCTGCCTTACTTGTAAAGGTCTATAGTGGGGAAACACCTGAGACAGTATTAAAGTGCCCTCCTACTTATTTAGACGAATTAGGAATTAGTGCAAGTTTGACTCCAAATCGCGCTAATGGCCTTTATAGCATGTACCTTCGTATGAAACAAGATGCTTTAAAATGGTTAATAAATGTCGAAAAAACTATTGGTTAATATTTAGTTAAACTTAAAATTTTAAAAAATTAATTATAAATTATAATTAACCAATGAAATCCAATTTGTATGGAAGAGAATTAAAAAGAGGTGGCAAAAATCCTTTTAAGGATCAGCTATTGAATTACAATTTATCAACTGAATAATAATGCTTTTCACGCTTTTTCAAAATCCGAACTATTTTACAAACAGCTTCATTCTTGAAATTTTTTTTGCCTCAGTACTGTCAAAATTCTGAAGAATTTTTAATGGCTGTTGAACAGCTTAGTCAAATGGGTAAAATCGATTTCTAAAATTTTATTAGGCTAAGAATTAAATGAAAAAGAGCCTGAAAATGAACGAAGTCAGTAAAATAAACGTAGATTATCAAATCGTCAGTATACTTCTATCTACTTTACTCATTTGAGAAATTAATTAGGGACATCAAGTGAAACAACCCGTTTGTTTCACTTATATTTTTGCATTTCTTAGTTGCCAATTTAAGCTGAGTTTTGATTTTTATGGTCTCGAATATCAAATTCAAGTTTCCATTTTCTCTCATCTGAAGCAACACACCAAAGCTCAAGAACACCAAGTTCAGTGATTTTAGATTTCAATCTCACACGAATCATTTTTCCATCTTCTTCTGTTTTATTTAATACTGTTTCAATGGGATGAAGCTCAGTAAGTTCTTGTTTCCAATTTCGAACAATAGTTCCAGCTACTGGTTCAGTCCCGTTGGATAGTTGGGGTGTTACATGACTAAAAAATCGAAATGTTGCCATTTCTCCTAAAACCAGAGAAAATTCTTGTTGATCTAACTCTCGTTCCTCACCTTCTTCCATTCCAAACGGAACGATACAGATAGCTCTTAAAGGAGGGCTAATTCCTGGGACAGCCGGAACTGCTTCCTCAACTCCAATGAAATAACTACGACTTGTTCCACCACGAATACGAATCGTATGCCCAAGCCGAGCTAAACCATAATAAACTGCCCCTTTGCTAACTGCATAATCATAGTCTGCACCGAGAATTTCAGTAAGTGGGGGTTTATTAAGTTTTTTAGCCCATTGATTAAGCAATTTTAAAAGCTGATCTCGCAACTTTTTTGCCTTCAAAGTTCCACCATTAAACAATACTTTTGAGGGAAGAATAAATTGATCCATGTTGGCCGACTCTGACTCCCCTGTCATCGATAAAAATTTTGCCAATTGGCAAGATATCCGTGGATCTTGAACATAAGGTAGACCAATCTGCTGAATTCCTAAATGACGCTCTTGTTGAGATTTTTCATCCGGATTAACGAGAGGAATAAATCCTTCCAAAATGAATTTTTCAACTTCTTGCTGAGATAATTGTGTTGTAAGAGTATTCCCTATTAACTTACTTCCTCTCCCAAGGATTGTCATTTCGACTTTTTCAGGAGGATTTTCATTCATTAATAATTCTTTAGCAGCTCTAGCTTGGTAAATAAGACTTTGGAGCTGCCAATGATCAATAGTATAGCCTTCTTCTTCTAGCTTTTGTTTGGCAAGATAAGCCAAACTAAGATCGATATTATCTCCCCCCAAAAGTAAATGAGATCCTACAGCCAATCTTCTTAAAGTTAAATTCCCATTCTCTTCTTCTACTTTAATTAAGCTAAAGTCTGTTGTCCCTCCTCCAATATCAATGACTAAAATTGTCTCATTAACTTTAAATAAGTTTCTCCAATCATTAGCATGAGCATATAGCCAGGCATAAAAAGCAGCTTGCGGCTCTTCTAATAAAATGATTTCTGGATAACCCGCTAGCTCAGCTGCCTCTTGAACGAATTGTCTAGCACTCGGATCAAAAGAAGCCGGAACAGTAATAAAAATATTCTGACTGATAAAAGGAGCATTGGGTTGATTGAAATCCCAAGATTGACGAAGATGTTGGAAGATTTTTGCACAAGCATCTAAAGGGCTTATTTTATTTATCAATTCTTCCGATTCAAAAGGTAAAACTGCTTGTCTCCGATCAATTGCATTGTGACATAACCAAGATTTTGCTGATGATACCAATCTAGTAGGTAGTTCTGCTCCCCTTTCTTTAGCAAATATGCCAATTGTAAAGGAAGAAGCTAAATCCCAATTTATAGCTGCCACGTTTTGTGAAAGTTCTTCGGCTAATGGGTAGTAAATGAAAGAAGGAAGTGAGAAAGAATTTCCGATTGTCTGTTCAGAAACAATTTGTGTTAACTCACTTTGTTGAATGACAGGCAACGTATTATTATTTTTTAGGGGTGTGTAAGCTAATGTACAATTCGTTGTTCCGAAATCAATTCCAATAATATATGTTGCTTCTTCTTTCATGCTTATTCCTTAAAACAAATCATTTTACTTCTATTTCTGCTGGGCAGATGATATCTGTTATCGTTTCACCAGTTTTTTTTGGTAAAGAACGTTTAAGCGCTTTCCACCCCCGATGAACGACAACACCTGTATAAGGAGCTTCTCCTCTAACTTTACCAACCAATTTGATTTCAGAAGAATCATATCCTTTTGGAATTTGTACCGTTGTTCCTTCTGTTTCATCTCTTAGTGGACGAATGGTCATCAATTCTTCAAGCGCTTGAGAACAGTCTTGATGAATTTTACGAATAGCAGCCCCTACTTGTGCATCAGTAAAGGGAGTGATGTCTTCTTTTAAAAAATCGATTAGCCTTGCTTGTTGAAGATAATTTAACAATCGAATGTGAGATTGATCCAACATTTCAATTGATGTAAAAGAGTTGTCTTTTAAAAATTCCTCTGTTTTTTGAGGATCTTTAAACGCTTTTATAAATGCTTTGAAAGCAAGACCAAGTCCCATAAATAACCATCCTTTATTAAAAGCTAATACCGTATTGTTGTTGATTTAACATGATTTGACAAGCTTCAAAAATGGAACAAATAAATCCTGTATGAATTAAAATTTCAATAATCAGTGAAGTCAAAAAGAAAGCGAAGACAAATAAAAGTAACGGTTTTCCACCAGGAACGCGATTTTCATTGGGAAAATGAAGATAATAGCGGCCAATCCAAACCATTAATACAGGCATAATTCCATTTAAAATAGAATCACCAAACCCTCCGGAAGTATCTAAAGCAAGCAAGAAAATCCGTTCAAAATAGGCAGAAAAAATAAATGCGGGAATTACGATCAATAAACCCAAAACAACCTTTCCTACCCCTTGCTTTTTTATTTTTAAACCATCAGACAAAAAATCGAACAAACCTAAAGCTATTCCTAAAAAAGAAGTAACAAGAGCAAAAAATCCAAAATATTCAGCCAAACTAGAAACCCATGAGCTTTGCACATGTTGTCGAACGAATTGAGTTACAGGTTCACCTACTTCTAAAGCTTTTAAAAGGCTATTTGGTCCAAAAAGAGGAATGACTCCAAGAACTAAAAACTGCCAAATCAAATAAACAAAAAAAGTTAAAGTTGTTCCTCCAATAATAGCCCAACGTAATGCTATCGCATTCCTTTTTAGATAAGGAGTCAAACTAGGTAACATTGTTTGGAAACTAAATGTCGTTAATAAAATAGGAATCGCTAAAAATGATGTCGACCAACGACGATGTCCAAGCATTTCTAATTTCACTTCAGACAATCCAGTACTGATTAAAGCTAAATAAGCCACAATCATCGCAACAAAAAAAATCGCATTTACTTTTCCCACAATACGACTTCCGAAGTAAATAATTCCTCCAAAGCAAACGATAAAAATTAAGCATCCCCATTCTTTCGAAATAGACATTCCCAATAAAGAAGGGGCTACATCTCTAACCAACGATCCTCCAGCAGATGTATAAGCCACAATAGAAGCATAAGAGATAAATAAAAAGAGAATCCAACTAATCACACGGCCTACCGGACCTAAAATGGTGGAAGACATAGTAATCACATGCGCGCCTTCCTTCATCCATAAATTCACTTCTAATAACAATAATGCTGACAAAGTCATTGCAATCCAACAGCATCCCATCACGATTGTTGAAGGAATAAATCCGCTTATTCCTGTTGATACAGGAAGTGCTAACATTCCTCCACCAATGCATGTTCCTGCTACTAAGAATATTGCAGAAATTAAACTTCCTTTTTCAGGATTCGTTTCCTTGTCTTCCACTTGCGCTCCTATTATTTTCAAAGTGATTGGTGATGGATTTTACTTTAATCTGAACTTTTAATTCTTCTTTTAACATTCAATTTTTGCTAAACTTTTGCTTGGATTGATATACCTTGCTTTAACGTAATTCTTCCAATTAGCTGGGTTCAAATAGAAAAATCTAAAATAGTTTATTAATTGAATGGCATGACACAATGAAATTTGTGTATAATATCCGAATGATTATAGAATTTTATCTCTTATGCCGGCAACTCTTAAAACGTGCATTTTGAATCAATCGCTTAACAAACCCTTATATTTTTCAAAAAACAAGCTCTCTCACAGGCATAAAAGTAGGATTGATTTCAAATAAAAAGGAACAAAAAGCTGTGATAACCTGAAAATTTCATCCTCCCACTTTACCTATTATGTGTTTGATTATTAAAAATATATCTTTCTCTTATCCTAATCATTCTCTTTTAAAAAATGTTGCACTAACTTTAAAACAAGGAGAAATTGGAACACTTATTGGTGCTTCAGGTTCTGGAAAGTCAACTTTATTTAAACTTTTGGTCGGATTGCTACCTCTTCAAGAAGGAGCATTTTATGCCATGGGCCATTCTCAAGCTTACGAATATTTTGCTTATATGACACAACAAGATTTGCTTCTTCCCTGGCGAACAGTCTTAGAAAATGTTATATTAATTTCTGAGCTTGGACCTAAATCTACCAATCTGCAAGAAGTCAAAGAAGATGCTTTAAAGTTATTGACAGAGATGGGCTTAAAAAATTTTATTCATTATTATCCAGAACAACTCTCCGGCGGAATGAGACAACGCGTCTCTTTAGCACGCGCATTATTGCTAAAAAAACCTATTCTACTCCTAGATGAACCATTTGGAGCTTTAGATACTGGCTTAAGAGAGCATCTTTATAGTTTGTTGCATGAGATTAGAGATAAATATGGAACAACAATTTTACTTGTTACGCATGATTTTAGAGACGCTATTTCTTTATCAGATCGCCTTTTCTTATTAGCTCACCAACACATACAAAAAGATTGGATTCTCTCAACTGATATTAAAAGTGATTTTACTAAAATGAATTATTTACAAAGCGAATTAAGACAGCACCTTAATTATTGTTTAAGCACCAATTTTAATAGCTAGTGCTTACTTGTCGTTACCGATTAAGGGCCACTAGGCAAATTAATGTAAGGAGTATCTTGATAAGTCGCCTGTCTCATCTTATTAAATAAAGAAGAATCAAAAGCATAAATTCCTAAAAATATTAACCCAATGATAAGCCAAAATATAATTAAAGCTAATCGACTCATTTTAAATGAAAAAAGAGGTACTTTCATTTTTTACTCCTATAACTCATAACTCATTCTTTGACTCTTCCTTGTTATCATAAATTTAGGCAAACTAATTCTTCTTGAATTCCGCCAGTGATTTGTATTTTCTTTTCAAAAGAAAGATACACATCGTATTCTAAACGAACGCCAAACTCGTGAGGAAGATAAATGCCAGGTTCAATTGAGAAGCAAGTTCCGGGAATTAGCTGCCGAAAATCTCGAGTTTCAAAATTGTCTAAGTTAGCTCCAGGTCCATGAACATCTTGTCCGATATTGTGCCCAGTTCGATGAATAAAATATTCACCATACCCTTTTTCATTTAGCACATCTCTACACAATTGATCAACTTGCCAACCCTGAATAGAAAGGCCTGCTTCATAATTTTCTTTAATAAAAAGAGTTGCTCGATCTCGAGATTCTTTTACAATATTAAAAATATGTTTTTGTTTTTCTTGTGCATTTTTTGCAGCCACACCAACTCTTGTAATATCTGCATAAACAGAGTTTGATTGATTTTTTTTGCACCAAAGATCTAGTAAGATGAAGTCTCCAGGTCGAATAGACAGTGCCTGACCTTTTTTAGGGCTGTAGTGAGGATCAGCAGAATTAGCATTGATAGCGCATATGGGAGGATCTGCTGTCACACAATTGTGTTCGATCATAAGTTTTAGCATAAATTGCTGAACTTGGTATTCATCAACGGCTTGGCTAGTAATTAATTTTTTCTCAATAAAATTCCAAGTTTGGTCTACAATTAAGCTCAATATTTCAGCTGCCTCTAAATGACTTTGAAGTTGTTGAGGATTCCATACACAGGTATAACGTTGAATAAAATTTGCCGAACTAACAATTTCTACTCCATTTTTTCGCATGAAATCTATTGTGCCTGCATCCACTTTCGAAAGAGTAGGCAAAGCACTAAAAGGAGAATATTCCATAGCAACTTTATGATTTTCTAGTTTCAGAGAAAACAACTGGCTTTCTAGTTCCTGCCAACTTTTGTAAATCCATTTTATTCCCGGTAAATGATCTAGAGTATGGGGTTCAATTTGAGGAACGATTTTGATGGGTTCTCCTGAGCTCGGAATCCAATAGAAAAAACGCCTGGAAAGCATTTTTGAAGTAGGGATCTCTAAAAAAATATAAGCTAGAGAATTACTATGCCTAAAATCATAAAGCAGCCAACCATTGATCTCTTCTTTTTTTAATTGCTGTTGAACTTCAATTAATTTTTTTCCAAATTCCATAAAATTCCAACCAAACAATCTTATAATAATTGATTAATCCTTAACCACTCCTGAAAAGTATTCCATATCATAGGTGAAATCTCTTGCTGCTCAGCTAAAACAGGAATGGTTTTTTTCCAAGCTTCTCTTTCCCACGTAAGTGTCTGTATACTTTTATTCTGCTGATAAAGGGCATAGATTTCAAAAGCTTCGTTTGGATGTAATCTAGAATAGTTAATACTTTTTTGTAATCCTTTTTTAAACAATTGAACAAATTCGTCTTCTGTATAAATTGTTTTAGTTTTAGCTAAAACAATCAATTCATAATAAGTAGGCATCCCAAGTTCCGTTAGCTTAAAATAACGTGTGCGTATACCCAGGCTTTTTAAATGTTCAGTTTCAATATTCCAGTAAGCGCCATAAATAACATCTACATTTTTAGTTCTAAGTGGAGTAATCAAATCACAATTAACATTTAGACACCCTTTTACTGCTATAGAAGCATTTGCTAATAGCTTATTTAAACTTGCAGCTTCTTTACCACCCGTACAAAACCCAAGCATTTTTCCATTCAAATCGGTTAAATCATGAATTTCTCCTCCCTCACGAACAATCAAAGCATTTAAAGGTTCTTGAATAAGAATTCCAATCGGCTCAACCTCACCTTTTTTTTGTTCGACACGGATAGTATGAGGCATATAGGCTAACGCCAATTCACACTGGTCTAATAATAAATAAGATGTAGCATGGCCAGGCTCCTGCATTTTCTTAATCGAAATGTTAATGTGATGTTCTTGAAAAAAACCTTTATGGATACCCACATAAAAAGGAATATGATTAGGATTTGGTAACCAATCTAAAACAAGTCTAACAGGAGGTTTGGAAGAAGCTTGTCGATGGCATCCCATCAAAATTCCACATCCCACAAAAAACACAAACACAATAGAATAAGTTAACCTAGAATAGGTAAAGTGCGCTTTCAAAATTTTAAAAAATCTTTTTTTTAAAATAAAATATTCTATCAAAAGAATGATAGAATAGATCAAATAGCTAAGCAATGTCAGACAAAACAGGGCTGCAAAATTTGTTGCTAAATCCATGTCTCTTCTACTCTCAACCATTAAAACACCTAACCCATTTTGGGCTCCTGCCCATTCACCTGCGATAGCCGCTATTCCTGCAATAGCAGCTGATAGTCGCAACCCACTAAATAGATGAGGAAGAGACCAAGGCAATTTTAATTTGCAAAATATCTGCCAATGAGTTGCATGATTAATCATAAAATAATCAGTTAATTCTTTAGGAACTGAACGTAAACCTTGAAAAAGGGTAATTGTCAGCGGAAAAAAAATCATTAAAGCAGTGGGTATAGCGATAGCAATGTAGCTCCAGCCAAACCACATAATCATGATGGGGGCTAAGGTAAACATAGGAATACATTGTATAATCACAAAAAATGGCTGTAAGAAATTGCGAGCAATCGAAAAATGATCCATGATCCAAGCAAGGGGGAAAGCCACGCTAAATGCAAGGGCAAATCCTCCTAAAATCTCTTTGAGGGTTACACCAGTGTGAAAGAGAAAACAATCCGGTTTTTCTATTAATTGATTAAATATCTGAGAAGGTGGAGGTAATACCCAAATCAAATTCGGATTAAAATAACTAAAAAATTCCCAAACAAACAAAATGAAAAGGAACGTACAAGTGACGATCAAGATATTTTTCATATTTATAATAATCTGAATAGAAAGGCATCTTTTAACTAATTTTTTTTCAACAAAATAGGATAAAGATAAGAGTATCGATAAATGATTTTATAATTTATGTATTTTGCTGAATAGGAAATTCCTCAAGTAAATAATAAGTAAGGGTTTCAAAATGCCATAAACGGATATTCATTTAAAATTCCCCTAGGGATGTTGCATGCACTAGAATTAATTTAGTTATTCAGAGATTGAATTAATGCCATTGCTGCAATTAAGCGTAACGTTTGAGAAGGCTCTTTTAAAGTTTCAGTTAAAAAAGGAATAGATTTCATAGATCCAATCCGTCCAATGCCCTCTAAGATTTTTGCTTTTGTTTCCCGATCACTATTTAAATACTCTTCCTGTAAAACATGAATAGGATCTTCTTCGTGTGACCATATTGATAAAACTAGAGCGGCCTGTATTCGTACTTTGGTGCAGGGGTCTTTAAGAAGTTTCAATACCACTTCAATAGATTCTTCATCACCTTCTGTTAAAAGTAAGGCGGCAGCGGCACCCGTAATGCCCCAGTTTCTTTCTGATAAAAATTCTCGTATCGCATTTTGTGTGTTAGGTTCTTTTAAAATCGATAGGATATTGAATAACTCTAAACGAAGAAGCTGATTATTCATTTCTGGATTTTCTGTTATTTTTTCAGATCGACTATAATGACAACCTGCAATCGATTTAAATATTCCACACTCAATTTCACAAAACTTATCTTTTTGCGAAAGCAAGACTTGCTTGATGACTTGAGCAGCTTGTTTTAAACAACATCTTTGTTTGACTAATCCACAAGCAAGATTGAGACGGATATAGGGATCTTGATGATTTTCAAGAAATTGCGAAGCCAAATCTATACCTGCTCTACCTGCTAAAGCTAAAGCAGCTGAAGCCGTCAAACGGACTTCGGGTTTATCGCTTAACAAGTAACATTGAAAAACTTCTTTAGCTTCGTTTGGATGATAGAGCAATAATAACCAGGCAGCAGACAATGCAACTTTAAAATGATCATCTTTTATTCCCTTTCGAGCAGCTTCTATAACACTATCATTTTGCTCTTTCGACTTAAGCAAGCCCATTGCTTGATAGCTAGCTATTTTCACCTGGGGATGATAATCATTTGTTAAGATTAACAATTGGTCGACATCCCGTTGAGATTGAAAATGAGCAATAGCCTGACAAGCCACTAAACGCAAACCGACTCGATCGCTTTGAATTAAACGAACGACTTCTTCTCTTTTTAAAGAATTCAACAAAGCAACTAGAGACTCAATAGCTAAAGCTTTTTCTTCGGAAAGACTTTGCTCTGAACTAATTAAAAATTCTAACTCTTCTTTTAATTCTAGTATTTTCATTTTCCCAATTGCTTTGATCACCTCATGTTTAACTAACCTAACTTTCTCATTTCGAAAAAGTTCCTTAACTGATTTTATTAATTTGTCATCGTGTAAATGGCTGGACAATTTCACAGCAAAGGCTCTGATCGCATAATTTGAATCTTGCATTCCCTGAAAAAGAATTTCTACTCCTTTAGTATCCTTACAGAAAAAAGCTGCCAATAAAGCGAGGTGCCGAGTAATTAATGAATGAGACTGAGCGGCCTTGCCTAAAACCCCCCAAGCCATTTCTTCTATTAATTCTCGATTTTCCATTTGATTTGGAAATTGCTTAAAATAGTTTTGCCAAGCACAAAGCATTTCTTTTTCGTAACCAGAACGCGCTGTTGCCTTAATATAAACTTCATGAATGCTTTGAGAACTAGAATAAGAAGCTATCGCTTGTTTAGCTTCAAAGTAAGCGGAAGGGGTATCTTGAATATGCAGATGAGCTTCAATACGGCGAACGACCCTCTGAATTTCCTCTTTTTCAGCTCCAAAAATCTGCAAGAAATAAAGAACCAAAAATGTTAACAAAATAGATCTGAGCATTAACATTCACAAGACTTAATCATTTGACTAATTGATTTAAATTCGGGTTGTTTGGAATCTTTTAACAACTCAAAAAGAATTGTTTCGGAACTACTAATTCGAATTCCCAAATCTCTCATTTCGGCAATTGCAATAGAAAAATTATAGATAGAACGAGATGCAATCGCATCATTTAAAACAATGACTTGCTTTCCAGCTTGCAAAAGCCCTTTAGCTGTTTGCAAAATACAAATATGAGCTTCAAGACCGACAATGACCCATTGTTGAATGTAAGATTTTTCGATATATTTTTTTATAATAGGGTCATCCAAACAAGAAAAAGTCGTTTTCACCCATGGAGAATATTGGTCTCTGAGAAGAGATTTCAAATCCATTAAAGTTTCTCCTAACCCTTGAGGATATTGCTCAGAAATAAAAATTGGGATTTGAAGTGCTTGAAAACCTTTGATCGTTTTAAAAATAGCTTTCAATACCTCTGCTCCATGATCAACTGTCGCAAATATCTTATCTTGCATATCAATGATCAACAAAGCTGTTTGAGATCGCTCTAAGTTAATAGGTAAGATCATAATAGTTTCTAAACTTTTTTATATTTAAACCCAAATTAAAATAATTCGGAAATCATCCAAATGGATAGATTTTTGAAAAATTTATCCCAAGCTTCCTAATTGACGTCCTCCAATTAAATGAAAATGCAAATGAAAAATAACCTGCCCAGCCATCGTTCCATTATTTGTGATCAACCGATACCCTTCTTCAATATTAAATTGCTTGGCAAGTTGCTGAGCAATAACTACGATTTCGCTCACGAGTTCAAGATCTTCTTGTTGGATAGACTGTAAATTCGGAATTTCTTTTTTGGGAATAATAAGTAAGTGGACTGGAGCGACTGGATAAAGATCTTTGATGACAATAATGCGTTCATTTTCAAAAATTTTTTCTGCTGAAAGCTCACCTTTAATAATTTTTCCGAATACTGTCGTCATCAATTAAAATCTCCTAAGTATACTTTAAGGTGTAATCTAAAGCTTTCAATGCATCTTCTTTTGTTTCCCAAACCGATATAAAACGCCCTTTATGGCAAAAAACTGCACCTGGAATACCCGAAACTCTTTTTAGGTCTTCCTCTAATAACCCAGCCCATTCTTTGGGTTGTGGTAAACGAACTTTCATTCGATCTTGGTAAGAAGGAGGAATCCCTCTTAACTTCCAATGAGGACCTGAAGGCATAATTACAAATAATGCCGGATGCTCTTCTCCTTTCAATTCAAAGAAAATTTCAAGCCAAGGCAAATTTTGATCAAACATTAAACATTCTTTTGATTTATTCATGCATTCAGCAATAATTTCACGGCAAGATTGAGTATATTTAAATCTTTCCCATAAACGATGTAAATGTTCATAAACAAATTTTAGAGCTTTATGAAAAGCTTGATCCTGCTCTTCATGAGCACAATCGTAATGAATAGGTGTGAAATTAGAAACAATATGAGAAATTGAGCAATATCCAGGAATCAAAGGATCTCTTCCATTATCATGAGCATCTATTCCCATAACTAAAGATGCGTTAAAAAGCTCGTATTCATTGGGTTTCAATCGTTCAAGATGCTTTAAATATTTGAGAATCATTCCCGCACTACTCATAGGCCCTTGATAATCTACTTGATGATGATCAAAAAGTTTTTGAGAAGGATCATAAATACCTCCTACATCACAAATATATTCGCATGTATTTAAAATTTGTAAATCACGTGTGCGAATGATCTTATTTTCATCAATTAAATCAAAAAGCATTAACAAAGCACATGCGGTAACTTCATCTGCATGGAATGTTCCATCATGCGTGCCACAGCTTCTTGGGTTTTTCTGCATATTATCTCACTTAAGCCTATCTAGTCGAAAACTTTTCTAATTAAAATTCGCAGCAGATAAAGACCATAAAAAAACATAAAAAATAATTATGGCAGAATAATATTTTAGAAAAAAGCTCTATCTATCCTTTCCTAAAAACTTGTTCATGTCTCTACATTAAGACTTCTTTTTTATCTTTATGAACAAAACGGCAGCAATAGCAACTTCTTTTCAATCATGAGCTTCCCATTATTATTTTCTATAAATTTAGGAATCAACTTACTTAAAATAAAAGCTTTAAACTCATTTTTATTTACAATAGCTCCTAATTCATTAGCTTTACACTTTACCGCCTACGTAAATTTATTTTTTTATTAAAGATATAAACAACTACTCCACAATTTTAAAAAGCTTAGAAGCAGACTCTAAGCTTTTATAGACATACAAAATAGGAACAAAAATAAAAAATTTAATTGGGTAAGAAAAATAAAAAGAATGTTAAAAAACAATGAATTGACAAAAAGTTGTTTTAATTTAAATGTTATGGACAGCTCAGATAAAACCCCCTCTAATCAAAATGAATTAAAAAAAACACAACATGGCTATGGAAAGTAATATTGACTTCTATCATTACGATTTGGCTACCCCTGATGGCTCGATCACAAACCTTAACCGAATCAATGAAAAAACTGCTGAAGCAACAGTATTTATCCAAAATATCTCTCCGCATTTTGTCGGTTTCCAGATCGACCCTCATTTGATTTTGTTTAATATTAAAAGCACTCTTGCACAATTAGGTTTGGATGGAATTGGATTAAATTTTGAATTAGACAAAAAGAACTTATGTGCTCAAGTCCATACTAAACTCAATGCGATCGGTCCTATTGCAATTGAAATGTTAAAATTATTAGAAATAGGAAGTTCACTCGGAAAATTATTTGCGGCTGATGAAAGACGCCGTGTGAGAGATCCGGATTATTTAAGTCGAATGTTTGGGCGATCTGATAGAAGAGGTAAGCCCCTTTTATCTTTAGGAGGTTTGCATGGAAGCAATGACCTTATTTTGGATAAATTAGATGGACGAACAATAGTTTATTTAACTCTTCAAAATGGACGAGTTACTTACGATCCTTCAATTACAGGATTCCTTCCGACTTTGGCAAAAGCTCTTGTAACAAACACTAAAATGCGCGACATGTTGCGTTTACATCAAGAATGGAATCCAATGATGACTCGCAACGTTTCTGAAGATGAAATTTTGCTTGTCCGCACATTGCCGCTCCATATTCGTACAGTATTTGCTAGAGTTGTCGATAATCTTTTATCACCAGGTTATCATCACACTTCGGCCTCTATTCTTCAACCTGATACATTTGCCTCTGGAGATATTTATGAATTATTTGGAAGTAGTAAAAGAGAAATTACCGATATTCCGTTAGAATTTTATACCTTAGAACCTTACCGTGAGCATGTTTTTTTTTCAGATAGAGATCAACTACAAACGTGTTTGGAAGACAGTAAAACTCTGTTTGAAGCTTTTTCGACTGCTCCCCAACCTGTTGAAAATAGAGCAGCTGTATTTATTGTAAAAGGGCAACAGCTAAAATCTTTAAAAGAATCGGATTGGATTACAAGAGAAACAAGAACCCACGAATTTCCAGGAGCTTTTCATGGAACTCGTCAAGCTTTGATGGTCGAGCGTTATATTGAACAACAGCCCTCTTACCCATTTCTTAAAGCAATTGACAGCGGTTTGATTACGAGCCAGGGAATACTATTAACTCGTTACTTCCCTTCTCCCTTAATGAAAAGGATGTTGCTAAGCGATCAAGTTCAAAGATGTTTAAAAGGAATTTACTTCCAATACCCCTCCTTATCCCATAAAGATTTTTTCTCTGCAGAAGATAGAGCTCTTCTGCATGACCTTGAAAAATTCGCTATTCCCGTTTTTTGGGTGGATGAAGCGACAGGACAAATTTTGCAATACCTTCAAAAACCAGATCGCGATACAGGTTTTTTTGTTCCTTTAGCTCACGTAGATATATTTTTAAAATCCACTGTTTTTGGGATTTATGGCTCAAATTTATTAGCTGGGGACTTTGAACAGGAGCTTCATCACTTGTTAGCTGGAGTCTTAGAAATGCGTACGGAAATGCAACACCCTTTACTCCATAAAAACACCCCTTTAGCATTAGTCACGGGTGGAGGGCCTGGAGCGATGGAAGTTGGCAACAGGGTCGCAAAAGATCTGCGTATTCTATCATGTGCTAATATCGCCGATTTTAGAGCTAAAGATGGATCTGTTGTTAATGAACAGCTTCAAAATCCTTTTGTCGAAGCTAAAATGACTTACCGACTTGATAAACTAGTGGAAAGACAGGCTGATTTTCATCTAGACTTCCCTATTTTTTTAATGGGTGGAATCGGAACTGACTTTGAATTTTCTCTTGAAGAAGTGAGAAGAAAAGTGGGATCGGTCAACTCCACGCCCATTCTTCTTTTTGGAGAACCTGATTATTGGCAACAAAAACTAAGTTCTCGATTTGAGTGCAACCTTCATTCAGGAACAATCCAAGGATCTGAATGGATCAGTAATTGTTACTATTGCATTCAAAAAGCTGAACAAGGCTTAAAAGTTTATCGTGATTTTTTCTTAGGAAAACTTCCCATTGGCAAAGGGGGCCCAATTTATGAACAAGGATTTAAGGTTGTCCTCTAATCCTTCAATTAAATTTGTCGGAAACTTTTAAACTTAATCTTTATAAGTTAATATGGCATATTTCAAATCTGGAGGTAAATGGTCGATCAAGTTAAAGTCGGGACTTACTATATGAAGGTTGCCTGCAATAACAAATAACTTGTTGTTAGGGTACCGATCTAACAGCCGATTAATGGAAGTAATTAGGAATTTATTAACCTTATCCATTGATAGAAATAATTTCTCCAATAAACAGACTTCTTCGTGCATCACCTTTTCTGAAAATGTGACATCCAGTGGCAACCCAGATCTTTTTTTTAACTCTACATTTGTTTTTAAGATAATAGCTTTTCTCTCCAATTCTTTAAGCATATTTAAACTTTCAATCAAATCTAATAAATTTTCCTCAAAACCAAACATGCGTATATTTTTTGAAATTAAATCGTAGCTACGCTTAGAATAGATCCGGCTGAAATTTTGCGCCTCTTCTTGATACTCTATCCCTTCCACAAGTAAGACGTCATTGTCTTTTCCAAATTGATTGATGATTGCAATCTCTAATTGTTGATAAGCTAAAATCTTATGATGTTCTCCCATGAGAATAATATCTGCTTCCTCTAATGAAGAAGCGTTTTTATAAGCGATATTCCAATACCGGGAAAGCAGTGTTGTATCTACTGTAACACCTGTATAGTCGATCTCTCCCTCTATTGTTTGTTCAGCTCTTTCATTTTCCGTCGGAGAAAATGCTGAAACCATTGAGATCATTGAGCTAATTCTTGAGCTCATTGAGTTAATTCTATGGATTAACGCTGGATTCACTATCGAAAGATTTGTTTTGTGCTCTTCGACTGATAGGCTTAAGGGGTTTCCAAAATTTGGTTCTCTATTTAAAGAAGCAGCATTGCTTGACAAAGGCCTTATTTTTCTTTTATTGATCACTTGATACAGTAAATAGCCCGCTGCGAAACAACTAAAGACGCTTATGGCAATTGCTATGATCGTTTTCTGACGTTTAGTTAAAAATAAAAAATGTCCTTCAAAAAAAGAAGAATAATAGCAAGAAAAGTGGTTCAATAAAATTCTCATTTTTTTATTCCTTTCTATTCTTAAAAATATATCTATCGATATACTACATCTTATCTTTTTTTGATTTATTTTCTATTCAAATTATTGCGTGGTTTTTCAAAAAAATCATTAAAGAATTATTATTGTTGACAACAGCAATTTTATTTATTAGTGTTCTTAATTGAATATGTTTACAGATTACTATTTAAATAGTATGCATATTTGATGATCAACAATAAAAGTCATT